>JAUNBT010000494.1 GCA_030526985.1 Lachnospiraceae bacterium
ATCATAGCCGTTGTAATCAAATGGGGATAGCGGCTTTGCCCTTTTCTCCATCCATTTACTACAGTATGAAGAAGAAGCATATAAAGTCCGATGAAAGCCGGAAGATAAAAAATGGATGTCAAACCTTCCGGCGGATACCATTGCAGCTTCCGCACACAAAAAACGGGAACATAATAACCGAGCAATGCCCCAAAAATAATGAAAAAAATACCACCCACTCCAAACCAGGAGGGTACACGCCGAACGGGTTCTGCCCGGTGTACCTCACTTATAATCTCCAATATATTGACACGACCTAAAAAACGAACGAAAAGCACTATCAATGCCACAATTACAAAAGAAGAAAATACAATCGGAATATAGTAGGCATTAAAATCAAATAACAGGGACATATCCGGTGTATCAATCAATGTCAGTCGAAAAACATTCCAAATCAGCCATGCAAGCGGTGTGCCAAGTATCATCCCAGACAGACAAGCAGTAAAAGCAACTACTAAAACTTCCTGACACAGTTGTTTAAAAAGCACTTTTCTTGAAGCACCTAATGCCAGAAAAATTCCCACCTCACGGGATTTATGTCGAAAAAAGAGCCCTGCCGCATAGAGTGTAAACGCTCCACATCCAATCACGGCCAGCACAAACACCATCATAACCTGTTTACGGGAATCACCTCCTACCGGTAAGACATTTAATATTGTAGGCGAACGCATCATCAAACAATAAGAGGTAATAAGGAGAACCGAAAAAAACAGACAGCCAAACAGAAGCAGATACTGTCCCCTGTTTTTCTTTCGTAAAACTTTAAAAATATCAGAAAGTTGTTTCATTGTTCATTCGCCTCCTCTTCTCTATTCCGAATGGCATCCAACAACTCATCTTGAAAATTTCTCCTATCTGCACCCTTTCTTTCAAAGGTATGATAAATCTGTCCATCCTGCAATAAAATGACTCTGTCACAAAAGGATGCCGAAAAAGAGTCATGGGTCACCATAAATATCGTGGCTTTTAACTCCTGTTTCGCCTGTAGAAAAGAATCAATCACAGCACGGGAGGATTTTGAATCCAAATTTCCCGTCGGTTCATCTGCTAAAATTAATTCTGGCCCATTGATCAGTGCCCGGGCAACTGCTGTCCGCTGCTTTTCCCCTCCGGAAATATCCGCTGGATATTTTTCTTTTATATGCGAGATTCCAAACACCTCACATAAATGATCTGCACTGCGTTCCATTTCCTGATTCACTTTTCCTCCTATAATGCGGGGCAGCATAATATTATCCTTTACTGTCAAACCGTCCAGCAGCAGAAAGTCCTGAAAGACGAAGCCCAGTTTTTCATTGCGGATGGCTGCAATCGCTTCCTCATCTAATGCCGCCAGGTTCGTATCTCCAAGTAGTATCTCTCCTTCATCTGTTGGAATATAACAGGAAATACAGTTTAAAAGTGTTGTTTTTCCAGAACCGGACGGTCCCATAACCGCCACAAACTCACCCTGTTCAATTTCAAAGGAAATACCCTTTAAAACCTCATATTTTGTTGTCCCTGTTTGATAGGATTTATAAATTTCATTTACTTTCAACATAATTGATATGCCCCTTTCTTTTTTTTCATCATATTCCAATCAAAACAGCAACGCAAACGACCTTGTCATTTTTGACCTGCCTCACGTTATTTTTTTCAAGGGATGTAAAATTTGGCTGTTCCATTGTAAACGCTCCATCATGAGTACCTTGACAGCTTAAAGGTCATTTTCATGACCCTT
>JAUNBT010000495.1 GCA_030526985.1 Lachnospiraceae bacterium
TCAGAAAGTAACTGCATTGAAAAAAGGAACCAAGAAGACAGTCGGTGCCGGAAAATATCAGGTAACCAAGTCTTCCACCACAAATGGAACAGTAGCTTACTTAGGAGCCAAAACAAAGACACGTACCAGTGCCACAATCCCATCCTCAGTAACTATCAGTGGTGTAAAATATAAAGTTACCACAATTGCAAACAACGCCTTTAAGAATAACAAAAAACTGAAAAAAGTGACAATTCCGGTCAACATCACAAAGATCGGCTCCAACGCATTTTACGGATGCTCCAAACTAAAAACCATCACAGTAAAATCAACCACACTAAAATCCGTTGGAAAGAATGCGTTGAAAGGAATTTACAAAAAAGCAAAGATTAAAGTTCCTTCCAAGAAATTGTCAGCATACAAGAAGTTATTCAAGAACAAAGGCCAGAAGTCAACTGTAAAGATTACGAAATAGTAATAGAATAAACTCCTCTGGAAAAAGAGCAAGAAGCTCGAAAAACCATCAAAAAATGGGGCTGTAAAAACAGCCCCATTTTTGGGTATAACAAAGGTTGATCCGGTGTCCTTTTTATAGGGTCAATCACAATAAAGTCGAAAATCGCGTATGGGCAAATAGATCTGCCCTCTCTCGATTTTACCCCTGATTTGGAATATTTTACCTCAAAATCATGAAATTTCGCGACTTATAACCATAATTTTTCTAAAAGAGAGCATTTCATCCTTCTCTTGCCCACAATTATGGATTTTTGTGGGCAAAATCAAGTTTTCTATTTCCCCTTAGAAAAATGAATGCCTATAAACAACGTTTTCAGCAACATAATAAGAAAAAACTAACATAAAAGGGCAAATTTTGAAGTCGTGTCTTTCTATTGCCCAAGCGATAAAAAACAGATAATCATATGTATCTTCTCAAGCTCCCCCGATGTTTTAGTTCCAACTTACTAAGTATCACAGAGCCACATTTCTTCATATAGGAATAGGAATAATTTAATTGGGAGGCGATTTCCCGGTTTGTATAGCCGAGGGCGATATACTGGGCAATCTTCATCTCGGTTGGGGTCAGGACTTTCTTTAAAGCGTCTTTCCCCTGCGGCGAAAATTCTGTCAAATTATCCTCCTGTAATGCAACCGCTTTCTCATCCTTCTTCTCCCCGGCCTGTTTGATTCGGAGGCGGATTCTGCTTAGCAACACGTCTCTTTTAAAGGGCTTTGCCATACTGACCTGATAAAATTGTTCAAGAAGAGACTCTGCCATTTTAAGAAGTGCAATATCATCATCTATGATTAATAGCTTCTTTAATTGTTCCAGTTACTTCACCATCCATCTCTTTTCCTGTTTCCTTTTGTATTCTTTTACCAGCTGTTGTGCATCTTCAAAATCCAGCATCTCTATCTTTTCTTTCATTCGATATAATGATTCCTGAAGCTTTTTATCATTCTCCAGATGAAAAAGCTGCTCCAAATAGGTCGCTGACTCCCGATTCTTATAATCCGCCAAGGCTTCTAAGAGTTTCTCAATCAAATCTTCTTTTGAAAGAGCTGGCTCTGCTTCTTTGGTTTTATCTATTTCGCTGTCATTTTCCAAGGTGAATTCAGATAAAAACAGCCGCAGTCCCTCGTCAGCCCGCATCCATTCATGAAGAAAAAGAGGAAGCTCTGCCTGTATGTAGGATAAATCTTTTTTCTTTGCCCGCTGTTCTAACCGCACGGAGATATAGTAAAGATCCGTCGCACCGACTACCTTCGCCCGGCTTTTTA
>JAUNBT010000003.1:0-14792 GCA_030526985.1 Lachnospiraceae bacterium
CGCCCTGAATAGTTGATAGTAGCATTTGAGATGAATGACTATCCAAAGCTCCTGTTGGCTCATCGGCTAATATCAACTGAGGATAAGTAACCATTGCTCTGGCGCAGGCACATCTTTGTTTCTGTCCTCCAGATACCTGATAAGGATATTTGTCTAAAATATCTACAATGTTAAAACTTTTGGCAACGGATAGAATTCTCTTTTCGATTTCGCTGGGTGATACTTTGTTGATTGTTAGTGATAATGCAATGTTTTCTGAAATTGACAAAGTATCTAATAGATTAAACTCTTGAAATATGAACCCTAAATTTTCCCGCCGAAAGCGAGCCAGGGATTTTTGTTCGATTTCGGTTATATCAGTACCGTTTAAATAAATATGCCCTGCGCTTACAGTATCAATAGTTGAAATGCAGTTAAGCAACGTTGTTTTTCCTGAACCAGAAGCCCCCATAATACTTAGGAATTCCCCATTTTCGACTGAAAAACTGATGTCCTTAATTGCTTTTGTAAGATTACCTTCATTTCCATAGTATTTTTGAATATTTTGCAATTCTAAAATCTTGCTCATGTTAATATTACCTCCATATCTAATAGATTGATTTTATTATAAGTAATATAAAAGTATATTTGTATCAGGTTTTCTTACAAAATTCTATCAAAAATGTAAGAAGTGCAGGATATACTACTCCTGCACTTGAACGATTAAATCATTAATATGAAACGATAATTTTACCGACGTTCCGTTACTGTTGGAAAAAACATCAATCCCTATCCCTAATTTATCGGCTAGTTTTTTACAAAGATACAATCCAATCCCTGTGGCATTTTGAATAATGCGGCCATTCTGCCCAGTAAATCCCTTTTCAAAAATGCGTGGTAAATCGCTTTCAGAAATTCCTATTCCATTATCTTCTACGAACAGACAGACTTTATCATCTATCTGTTCAGCATAAAAATGCAGTATCAATTGTCCATTGCGGTATTTTACTGCATTACTGATTAATTGATTAAGAATAAATCTAATCCACTTATTATCTGTATAAACTATATGATCTATATCATCAACCTTTATCTCTACATCATTTTGGCGAAGAAGATATTTGTTATCTGCTATTGCCTCGTGTACTATTTTGTCCAATAGCACTTCATGGATAAAATAATCTCTTTCTGTATGCTCACTACGAGTATAATAGAGTGCCTGCTCCGTGAATATGTTTATTCGTTCCAATTCCACTAATAGCTGCCTTGTAAATTCATAAGAGTTATTTTCACAAATCAACTTTATAGCAGTTATTGGAGTTTTTATTTCATGCATCCATTGTTCAATATACTCTTTATACTCATTACGTTCCTTATGTATCAAATCTATATTTTCCAACATTGATTTTTCTGTCATTTTCAGGATTTTATAAAATACCTGATCATCTGCCTTTTCTGGTATATTCATCAATTCTATAATCAGATAGCGTTCTTCCAACTGTTCTGTAAGCCCCAATAACTCATCTAAATATTTTTTTCTTTTAAAACACTTCACGCCTACATAACATGACAAAGTAAGTAGCCAAAAAAGTACTATTAGTAATATACTCTCAACTTTGTTGCCTCCTACCCATAAAAATATTGATAACAATGTCATCCCAACTATATTTAATACAATGACTGGTAGCTGATTTTTTAGGTATTGTTTTATATTCATATCATGTATCCCTGTCTGTGTTTTGTTTTAATAAAGTCTACAACCTCAATGGCAGATAGTTTGTCACGAATACGATTAATGTTCACGCTAAGTACATTGTCGTCTACATACAACTGGTTATCCCACAGATAGTCAATAATACTATTTCTCGAACAAATTGTTCCTGCATGACTAAAAAGGAAATACATGATTTTCAATTCATTTTTTGTCAAATCCATTTGTTTGTTGTTTGCTTCTATTCTACTACTCCCTAAATGCAGAATAACATTTTCCCATTCAAGAACTTCTCCTTGTTCTGCAGAATTTGTGCGTTTAAGCAAAGAAGAAATTTTGGCTAATAAAATGGCAGTATTGTACGGTTTTGTAATAAATGCATCTCCTCCCAGCATGATGCTGTTAAGTTCATCCATATCAGTATTGCAACTTGTCACAAAAATAATAGGTATATTAGAAAACATGCGAACCTTTGAACAAATAGAGAAACCGCTTTCCTTTGGTAACTTAATATCCAACAGGAGTAATTGCGGATTTTTCTCTTTGATTTCCTCAACTATATTCGTATAATCCTCTGCTATAACACCCTTGTACCCATTCCCACCTAATAAAGTTAATAATTCATTTCTTATAACTAAATCATCTTCGACAATCATGATGCAATATTTATTCAACGCCCTCACTCCTTTTCATAATTCGTGATATAGAAATATAATTCTTTGGCTTTATCCAAAACTCCCTATATTTTTCTGTTTCACTTATTCTATCACATTAATATACAAGTTCAAATACCTTTATCCGCTCAAAGAGCTTATGTGTTCCACCCTAATTGCCTATGCAATCGGAACACGCACACCCTGCCCTGCAGGGCGTACATCTAGTTTCAGTTATCCCGACCTTTTGATTATCCTGACTACTTATTGAAAAATAAAGAATCATCATCTTTTCAGTGAAGAAGGTCGGGATAATATTCTTATGAAAGAGCAAATAGTGAAAACAACATTTCCTTATGCATGAGCTAAAAGTCGGGATAATTAGGTACACTATTCTAGTCCCATCGGCGATAATAAAACCAGCAGGACAAATATCCTGACTATTTTATAAAGGAGATGGTGAATATGACAAAACAACTTATAGCTGAAATACTTCCAAAAATCATGGAGATTTTAGAATCTTTCGGCTACGAAAAACACACCTTATGGGGGAATATGTATGGTTCCTTTTCTGGACTGGTCAATTTTTACAAAAGAAAAGGGATTCTATACTATGATCCGCAAGTTACTTCGGAGTATATCGCACTCATTGAATCAAGATACCAGAAAAAAGATTTATCTCGTGAGAGCTATTCAACAGCCAAACGAGTAGCAAGACGTTTTGACGAGTATTATTTGACTGGAACATTGAACTGGAACTGCAATAAGCGGAATTCAAAATTTAAACTGAATCCAGAATATGAACGACTTGTAGAAATGTTTCTTTCGTCACGCTCATTCCACAACAATACAAAGTGGGATTTTGCATGGGCAGTAAAAAAGCATTTGGCGTATTACCAAGAACATGGCATTGAAAGGATTCAGGATGCAACTGTCAGCGATGCAAGAAGTTTTGTTGTGAAAAGTGCATCATCGCTTTCCTCCGGAAGTCTTCATAATCTTCTTTGCTATTTAAAACAGTTCTATGAATTTTTGATAGAAAAAGATATGAAAGCTCCTGACTGCATTGCAATTTTGTCTTATCATGTCCCAAGAAAAATGCCAATTCATGGCTATGTAACAGATGAGGAACTGTCTGCAATTTTACAAACAGTTGATACAACTACATCACTTGGAAAAAGAGATATTGCTATCATACAGCTTGGTGCAACAACTGGATTACGAGCAATAGATATCGTTCATTTAAAACTATCTGACATTAACTGGAGGCAGGGAGAACTTAACATTACCCAGTGCAAAACAGGCAGCATACTTCATCTACCACTATTACAAGATGCAGGAGAAGCACTTAAGGAATATATATTGAATGGAAGACCGGAATCTTCCTCACCGGAAATTTTTCTTCGAGAAAAAGCTCCTTTTATTTCCATGTCAAGCGGCGTAGCAATCGGCTATCTATTCGACAAGTATTGCAAACGTGCAGAAATTGACAGAAAACCATATGATGGCAAAGGCTTTCATGGACTGCGTCGGCGTCTGGCAAGAAATATGCTCACATCTGGAACGCCAGTGACAACCATTGCCCAGGTACTAGGACACCAGAATATGGAAACAGTGAAACAGTATCTGTCATTGGACAGTCAGAGCCTTAAAGAGTGTGCCCTTGATTTTACAGGCATTGTACCAGAAAGGAGCAGCTCATGAATATTAAGTTTAACAGTCGGTTTTCAAAAGAGCTAAGCGAAATGATTGAATACAAAGTATCCCTTGGATACAACCAAAACACATATCTTACACACGCAGTTCATTTTGACAAATACTGTATGGAAAAATATCCTGATATAAGCACTCTGACAAAAGAAGCTGTACTTGGCTGGCTGGAACTTCGTCTGGGAGAAGCACCCATCACCCTTCAGGGGCGATGCGGATTTATCAGAACATTTGCAAGATATCTGATATCCATTGGCAGAGATGCTTATCTGATTCCAGACAGATTCATCGGAGGCCAAAGTAAATTTGTCCCATATCTTTTCACAGATAAAGAACTTACATCACTGTTCCATGAAATTGATAATATGGTTTCTACACAGGAGCCATTTCAGCAACATTTATTACCTGTCATTTTTCGTATGATTTACACCTGTGGACTGCGACCACAAGAAGGGCGTACCATACGTCGAAAAAATGTAAATCTGGAAACAGGGGAGATTCTTATCACGGAAACCAAGAGACACAAGGAACGTATTATTGTTATGTCAGATGACATGAGAACACTTGCTTCATCTTACTGTCTGATTCGTGATGCTGCATATCCTGACAGTGATTATATGTTTCCGAATAAAGAAGGTGACCCTTACAAAGCAGTTTGGTTACAGAAAAAGTTGAAATATTTTTTTCGATGTGTCCATCCAGATATCGACCCTGATATACTTCCTTCTGTAAGAATTTATGATCTTCGCCACAGATTTGCCTCTGCTGTGATCATGAAATGGCTGGATAATCAAGAAGATTTTTACAATAAGTTGCCTTATCTCAGAACCTATATGGGACATACACAGCTCTCGGCAACTGCGTACTATATTCATTTGCTGCCTGAAAACCTTGTTAAAAGTGCAGGCATTGAGTGGTCTGTACTTGAACAGCTCATACCGGAGGTAGAATTATGGGAAGATTAAAGGATGAACCACTATTTCAATTAATACATGATTTTTTAAAAATATACCTACCGAACCAGCGATGCTGCAGCCCGAATACAATAAAATCATACCGAACTGTACTGAATCAGTTATTGGAATACATTTCAAATGAGAATCATATTTCCTTTGGTAGTCTGACCTTTGAAATGCTGACCACGAAAGCAATCACAGGATATCTTGAATGGCTTGTCACCGAAAAATCCTGTTGTTCCAGAACCAGAAATCACCGCCTAGTATGCATCAGCTCATTTTTCTCCTATACAGCAATTATAAATCCGGAAAATGTCATTTTACACAATAATATCTCAAAGATACCAAGGCAAAAGACAGAAAAATTTGCAGGTGTTGAATATATGAGTGAAGAAGCAGTTAGGATACTGTTAGAGCAGCCGGTGACGTCAACTCAAAAAGGTGTTAGGGATCAGTTTTTTATGATACTTCTATATGATACAGGAGCACGCATACAGGAAATGCTGGATATCAGAATCTGTGATATGCGATTATCAAAAATTTCATCTGTACAACTACATGGAAAAGGTTCAAAGATAAGAAGTGTACCTCTTATGCATGAAACAGTATCACACTTTATGAACTATAAGAACATATTTCATGCAGGAGAAAATGAATATTCCCAGACACCACTATTTTATGTTGAGCAGCATGGAGTGAAACACGCCATGTCTGATGATAATGTCCGCAAATTCATGAAGAAATATAGAACTTTAGCAAGAGAAATCTGCATGGAAGTTCCTGAAAATGTTCATCCTCATCTGTGGCGGCACAGTCGGGCGATGCATCTATATCAGCATGGAATGGATTTGACACTGATTGCCCAATGGCTTGGACATTCCAGTCTTGAAACATCATTGATTTACGCCCATGCGGATACCGAGCAAAAGCGTAAGGCAATCGAGAAATCTATGGGGCGAGAGGTTATTGGTGGTGTAAATCCTCCAAAGTATAGTATTACCGATGAAGAATTGCTTAAAAGATTATGTGGATTGAAGTAATGAATTATCCTGACTTTTAACGTGATTTTATCAGTAAAGTATATTTTCAAGATAAGAGAAATCCGAAATATTATCCCGACCTTTTTAATCAAAAATCCAGGCAATAGGGGCATCGCTTCTATAAATCAGGATAATCAAAAGGTCGGGATAACTATTCTTACACAGAATTCTAGGTAAAGAACAGCAAGCACTGCCTTTGTCATGACAAACGCTCATTTAAGCACACTTCTCCCTTCGGGAAAGTGTGCTTAAATGTACCAGGGAAGTATCCCTGACCCTCTTTGATTTTATACTTTCTTTCCTTGACCGCTTCGTCTTATTTTGCTACAATTATCCATGGATACATACGTCCAAAAAACTGAACAAACTGAAAGCAAACTGTTGTAAACCGAACAAGTTACAGCAGTTTTTTTGTACCCATTTTTACCAGAACAGACAAGAAAAGAGGAACAGTTTATGAGCAAACGAACAAGAAATAATCCTGTACAATTTTATCTAAATGATGATGAGCAATACATCCTGGATCAGAAGTTCCACCTCTCCGGGATGCGAAGCAAATCTGCCTTTCTACGGAAACTAATCCTATATGGTTTTGTCTATGATGTAGACTACTCTCACATCCGGGAAATGAATGCTCTGCTTGGAAATATTGGCGGTAATCTGAACCAGATTGCCAAGCGTGTGAACACAACAAATACCATTTACAAACGTGATATGGAAGATATAAAGGAGTTGATGAATCAGATATGGCAGTTACAAAAATCCATGCTATCAAAGCAACCGTTAATAAAGCAATAGACTACATCTGTAATCCAGAGAAGACCGATGAAAAAATATACATTTCTTCCTTCGCCTGTGCACCGGAAACAGCAACTTTGGACTTTAAGTATACCTTAGACCACACAACCGAACAAAGCTTTGTAAATGGTGAGGACAGAGAAAATAAAGCGTTCCATCTTATACAGGCATTCCAACCAGGAGAAGTATCTTATGAAGAAGCCCATGCCATTGGAAAGGAGCTTGCCGATCAGGTGTTGGAAGGAAAATATTCTTACGTTCTCACCACTCACATTGACAAGGGGCACGTCCATAATCATCTCATTTTCTGTGCTGCAGATAATATGAATTTTAAGCATTACCATGACTGTAAACAAACATACCGCCGCATCCGTAATATCAGTGATAAGTTGTGCAAGGAACATGGTCTATCCGTTATATCCGAGAATCAAAATCGCGGAATGAAATACAAAGAATGGCAGGCAACGAACACAGAAAGCAGTTGGAAAATGCAACTACGCAAGGACATTAACCAGACCATCAAAACAGCTTCCACCTACAATGATTTTCTTGCAATCATGCGGACAAAAGGTTATGAAATCAAAAACGATTCTCTGGACGGAACTGATGGAAAATACATTACCTTTCTACCTATTGGCAGAGAACGTGTGATAAGGGGAAGTGTGAAGTCCTTGGGAAAAAACTTCACAAAAGAACGGATTGCAGAGCGAATTGAAAACAAGCGTAATCGCACCTTCATTTTCACTAAATCTGACCGAAAAATCCAAAAGCTAATTGATACTGCTTCTGACTCAAAATTTGCTGAAAGTATTGGATTACAACGGTGGGCTACAAAGGAAAATTTAAAGATTGCTGCACAGACGTTTAACCAGATGACCGCTAAAGGCATTCACAACTTTACAGAGCTTGGAAATAAAATCTGCTCCCTGCAGGAACAAACTAAATCTGCCAACAGCAGTATTGTGTCCATAGAACATCAAATGAGAGAACTGGCAGAAATCATAAAATATGCACAGCAATATAAGGAAAACAAGTCCTTCTATGACCGTTACGAAAGGGTAAAAGACAAAGACCGATTTCTGCGAAAGTATGAATCCAAAATCATTCTGTTCTCCGGAGCGGAACGAATGCTTCAGCAACAGGGAATTGATCCGGGGCACATGAATCTTGAGAAATTACAGACTAACTATCAGAAATTGCTTGAAAAGAAAAAAGAACTGACTGCCACCCATAAATCGGCACAGGCAGAAATCAAAGAACTAGAGTTAATCCGCAATAATATGGAGCAATACATAAACATTGCTTCTGAAGTAGAACATAGTAGAGAGAATCCACTCTCTCGTGATATCCAAAAATAGAGACAAAAATTATGAACAGTGGCTCCTTTTTATTGGTTCTATTTTTATACCATAGGAATCTCTTCTTTACTATCTTTTACATCAATGAAATACAATGGTAAGTGTTCTCTTGCATACTTGCCAAAGAAACAAATATACATTACAATATTTTCAATACGTTACAAGTAATGTGGCTACAATCAGATTAAGGAGGAACCCACTATGTGTACCAGATTTGTTTATCGTGGTAACGATATTATTACTGGATTTAATTTTGATATAGATCTTTCAACATGGAAACACAAAATCTTTAAAGAAAATGACTGCTTTTACATAGGAATTTTACGACCAGACACCACATACCATTCCTATCATGGCATAAATCGCAACGGAAATGTTGGAACCTTATTGTATGTGCATGGTAATCCAGATGGCTCATATAAAAATGAGCCTGATTGCATGACCATCGCAGAATTAACAGAGCAATTTGTTAAGGCTCAAATTTCTTTTGATGAAGCTCTCAGCATTGTCAAAACCAAAAAAATTGTATATGCACAGGATGCTACTATGCAAGCTATGTTATCAGATATTCATGGCCATGTATTAATAATCGAACCTGGCATTGGGTATAGGGAAGAAAATGAGGGATACTCCCTAATTACCAACTATTCCCTTTTAAGCCCCGAAAGTACAAAACCATTCATTATACCTGGCGATAACCGCTACGAAAAAGCCAATCAACTATTATCCGAATGCGAAAATGATTTTTCAGTTCTTGATGCCTGTAAACTTCTTCAAACGGTACGTCAAGAAGGACCTTGGGCTACCAGAGTATCTTTTGTTTATTCTGTAAAAGAGCAAACAGTCTATTATGTACAAAATAATCATTTTGAAAAGGTTGAAAGGTATACATTTCCTTCAATAGTGTACGATAAAGAGCAGCAACCCAATTAAAGGCTACTGCTCACATTAGGATTGAACCGATATCCCACTCCCCATACCGTTTGTATGTAGAGTGGCTGACTTGGTTCATCTTCTATTTTCTTTCGGATCTTCTGAATATGCTTCATAACGATGTTGCAGTCACCATAATACGGTTCCTTCCAGACAAAATCATAAATCTGCTCTTTGGTGAACACTCTACCTGGACTTCTTGCCAATAAGTGTAAAATTTCAAATTCTGTAAATGTTAATTTGATTTCGCATTCATATCTATAGACACTCCTGCTTCTGCTATCAATAATCATATTCTGAAATATCATTTGATTGTTTTTCGACTTCTGACCTGTGTTATCTTCTACCTTTAAAATATCCAACACTTGATTTAACACATCTTCTTCAACACCTTGAAACACCAATATAGTCACTTTTCCAAATTCACACCTCACGCTATCAGGGATTATTCAATTTAGTCAGCGGTATTATTCATACCACATTACTCTAATCCCTTTTTCACCTCAACAATCCATTTTTCAATTGCCTGTACTAATAGAAACTGCTGGTGTAAAACCGCCATACCAATAGCAGGAACATCCGGAGCATTCTCTTTCAAAGCAACGTTTTCTTCCAAATAGGTTTTCAGAACATTCATGTTACTTTCGATATTTTCCAGACATTCTTTCTGACTTTCCTTTGGCATATTTTCTAAATTAACAATTACCGCATTAAAATCTAAAAATATATTAATTGGTTTATCGGATATTTCATACATCAATTTTTCAAATGCTTCTTTTCCCGCATCTGTCAAGGTATACACCGCTTTTTCAGGCATTTTTCCATCCTTCTCTGTGTGACTTGTAATAAGCCCCTTTTCCTCTAGCTGAATGACCTTTTTATAAATAGATGGGGTACTGATTTTTACCCATTTTGAAATATTACGATATTCTACAAGTTTTTGAATATCATATGCACTCAAAGACTCCTTTTTCAACATTCCCAATACAATTAAATCTATGGTTGCCATAGAAAATCCTCCTTTTCCTCTTGACACATACTATAAATTATAGTAGGATAAACCCTGCTGTGCAACTACTATACTTTATACTACTATACACAATACTATTTGTCAAATGAAAGGAGCAAATTATGAACAATCAAAGTAAAAAAATGGAACTGCTTGGCAGTGCCCCTATACCTAAAGCACTTTTAGCAATGGGTATCCCCACTATGATCGGTATGTTGGTTAATGCTTTCTACAATCTTGTAGATGCATATTTTGTCGGTGGATTAGGAGAAAGCCAGATGGGTGCTATCTCCGTTGTATATCCTCTTGGACAGGTCGTTGTGGGATTAGGTCTACTGTTCGGCAACGGTGCAGCTTCCTATATTTCCAGATTATTAGGTCGTGGGGATAAAGAAAGTGCTGATAAAGTTGCAAGTACTGCTATATATAGCAGCGTAACCGTAGGAGCAATCATTATTATTCTGTCTATGGTATTCCTACGCCCTATTTTACGACTTTTAGGGGCAACTGACAGTATTCTTCCTTATGCAGCCACATACGCGGGCATCTACATCATTTCCTGCATTTTTAATGTATTCAATGTTACTATGAATAACATCGTCACAAGTGAGGGAGCTGCAAAAACAACTATGTGTGCCTTACTGACAGGTGCGTTACTGAATATTGCATTAGACCCTCTGTTCATCTATGTATTTGACTTAGGTGTAGCTGGTGCCGCAATTGCAACTGCGATTTCACAAATCGTTTCAACCTGTGTTTATCTTGTCTACATCTTCAGTAAGAAGAGCGTATTCCATTTTCGAGTTAAAGATTGCACATACACAAAGGAAATTTTGTCGGAAATATTTAAAATTGGTATCCCAACCTTAGTGTTTCAGCTATTAACAAGTCTTTCCATTTCCCTAATCAACAATGCTGCGGGCAATTATAGTGATTCAGCAATTGCAGGTATGGGTGTTGTTACCCGTTTAATCTCTATGGGAAGCTTATCCGTATTTGGATTTATCAAAGGCTTTCAGCCCATTGCCGGATACAGTTATGGCGCAAAGAAATTTGATCGTCTGCGTGAGGCAATTAAAACCTCTATCCTCTGGTCTACCGTTTTCTGTGTGATTTTTGGCATGATATTGGTGCTGTTTCCTGAGACCATCGTTTCACAGTTTACAAAGGGTGATACTGAAATGATTCGCATTGGGGCATCCTCTTTGAGAGCCAATGGCATTACTATTATGCTTTTCGGGTTTTATACCGTATATTCCTCTTTATTCCTTTCCTTAGGAAAAGGCAAGGAAGGTTTTATACTTGGAGCCTGCAGGCAAGGCATATGTTTTGTTCCTGTTATTCTGCTTCTCCCCATATTCTGGGGACTTAACGGAATATTATACGCCCAGCCGATTGCAGATGTGCTGTCCGCAGTCATAACCATATGTATGGCAATACCACTTCATAAAAAACTAAATGAACAGCAAAGGCAAGTCACAGCAACAAGCTCAACCAACAACATATAAATATATCTTCTAAACCAAAATCAGAGCCGACAAACTGCGAGGTATTCTCTCTCAAAGTTCGTCGGCTCTTTCATTGATAAATTTATGTTTTTTACGTCTATCACGTTTCCTGTTTACACTTCAGACAAAACAACGGGAAATCACAAGTATAGTATTGACACAAATTTTCACTTTTTTTGTGACAACCGGGGCATCCCAACATTCTTCTTCCATACAAATAATATCATCCCATAAGCTCTACTTCATTTCTCTTTGACATAGATTTTCACAAGTTTTACAATCCCCATTAAAAATAGTACACCTCCGAGCAACGTAATTCCTAACAACGGCCAACGAAGAATATATTCAGAAGCACTGGTAAAGCATTGCCCCCATTTTTCAAATTCATAACCCTGATAGAGCTTTGCGAGCAATGGTAAAATACAGAGTATCACTATTCCTGCACCCATACAGATTATAGCTACTTGTTTTTGTTTCTTCTCAGGAGTATTCTCATCTGATACCTTTTCTTCCACATGTATTTCTTCTTTTCCTAATATCAGATAATCCGTTGAAACATGAAAAATAGAACTTATTTGTGTTATCTTGTTCAGATCAGGTGTTGTTTGTCCGCTTTCCCACTTTGAGACAGCCTGTCTTGAGACACCTAATGCATCTGCCAGCTTTTCCTGTGACATTCCATTTCTTTTTCGTAATTCCAGTAATCTGTTGGAAATCTCCATACTGCTCACCTCCTGGTATAATAATATCATATTTAGGAGTGACATTGCCACCATTCCATCATAACATTTTGTCAACTAACTGTTGCCCCACATGTTTCTCAGTCTGTAAGTCTACAGTAGACTGCTCCTATTTCATACTGTCAACAAGTTCTTTTAGTGTTTCAAGAGATATTCTTCCCCTCAGTGTATACCGAACACCATCACTTACAAATATTGCACATTTTTCTGAAACAACACCAGAGAATGTGTCGTCATCGACTAAAGTATCTTCAACAATATTTACTTTATAACCCTGAGCAGAGATGTATGATTCTACATATTGGTAATAACCTAGATAATCTGTACTCCACTCTGTTTCTTCTTGCTCTTTAGACAATATAATATCTTCCTGTAAAGTAATCGTTGATTTGTATTCTTCTCCAGGATCACAATTGTAGTGGTTATAATCCTCTACAAACTGATAGTTACTGGTATCTCCCAATATATAATTACTGATTGTTAAGATACAGTAATTCTGGTTGTCTGTTTGTATATTCACCCGCATGTACGGATTTTCCACTGCAAGGTCCGAATCCAGTAATGATATGCCCAATTCATTTTTTACTTCTTTATAGGAATTTTTTGTCTTTTCGAGTACTCCATATTCATCTGGTTCCCCACTAATTAGATTTGCATCAACGGCATACATTGAGTCGAGATCTGGCAATGTTTCATTATTTACATTTACTCGGTTAATCAAGTACCTCGCTGCAAATACGGTTACTCCGCTCAAAATAAATACAACAGCAAAAGCTGCCACTATTTTAGTAAATCTTCTCATGTTCACAGACTTTCTATATTTTCTATTTCCAATATTTCGTTTCATGGAATCTGTTAATTTGAGATGTTCTAATTCACTATCTATTCTACTTTTCACGCTATTATCCTGCATATTTTCAGTCCTCCAAATTTATTTTCATTTTCTTCCGGGCACGATTCAATTTCTGCATCACTGCGCTTTCTGTCTTTCCAACAATTTCTGCGACCTCTTTTACTGATAGTTCTTGATAATAGTACATGATTACAATAGCTCTTTCCTCTTCCTTTAATTCCATAATTGCTCTAGAAATGCTATCTTTTTGAATAAACTTATCAATAGGATTGACTTTCTCGGTATTTTGGTTGCTATCATAGCCAGTGTAAACGCTCCTTATCCACCGGGTACGCAATATGTTCTTGCAACAATTTATTGCTATTCTAGTGATCCATGTTTTTTCGCTGGACTGATTTTTGAATGATGAATATGAGTTCATTACTTTTATAAAGGTCTCTTGTGTTGCATCTTCTGCCAGATGATAATCTTTCAAATATAAGTAACAGAGTCTTAAAACTGTATCACCATATTCATCCATCAATCGATCAATCACTTCATATGTGGACATTTCATCACCTCCTACTTATTAGACACCTTAAAGTTCATTCTCATTACAAAACATCTCTAAAAATTGTGTATTTCATTTTTATTTATTGCATCAATAATCTTCCTCTTCAAATCATAACTCTTGACTAATAAGTATATAATTACAGGTGATTTGAGTATACCGCAAGAAAAAAGCAGCAACCCGATTAAAGGCTACTGCTCACATTAGGATTAAACCGATATCCCACTCCCCATACCGTCTGTATGTAGAGTGGCTGACTTGGTTCATCTTCTATTTTCTTTCGGATCTTTTGAATATGCTTCATAACGATGTTGCAGTCACCATAATACGGTTCCTTCCAAACAAAATCATAAATCTGCTCTTTGGTGAACACCCTACCGGGACTTCTTGCCAACAGATACAATATCTCAAACTCCGTATAAGTCAAATGTATCTCTCTATCTTCCCGGATTATTTTCCTACCATAAGTATCTATATCTAGACCTTGAAACATCAAGCAGAAACGTGAATTATACTCTACCGCAGGAAAGAATATGTTCTCTTTTTCCAAAAGAGTCAACAAATTTTCCAATACTTCTTTTTCTCTTTCTTCAAACGATAACAATAATATTTTTCCTATGATTTCCCTCCTGCTCCTTAAATTTCACTATCGTTACACTCTATTATTTATTCTCCAACCAGCTTATCAAACATTTTTCCATTAGCTGTTACAAACGATATCCAGAAAATAACTGCACTCAACCCTAAAATTGTGATTGGTGAATAGGAAAGTGTAAAAGTTAATATTCCTACCATTGAACAAATCTGCGCAATACTAAAAGCAATATATACAGCAGTTGTCAACACGAACGTGGTAGAAAAAATTTTGCGCGCTTTTGTAGCATTGTTTTTCAAAACATACCCCGCACCAGCAAGAGCGGACACTGCCAATATTCCATCGATAATCAATTCAACCATAAATAAATTCTCCTTTATTTTTTGCATTGTCCGTAAA
>JAUNBT010000003.1:14802-49380 GCA_030526985.1 Lachnospiraceae bacterium
TATTTTTTTTATTTTTTTATTTCCTATCAGTTTTACACACCAAGAATAACACATTTATATCAATCTGTAAAGTATTTCTTACATAGTGACACAAAAAAACAACCTCAATTGAATTATAAGCTTAATTACAATTAAGCTTATAATACGAGCGGGTTGAATTTCTATAAAGACTTTTTATTCGATTTTTCTGATAATCCAAATGGATGCAATTTCTACCATAATCACAGTGTTGTAAATCCATGTTATCGTATTCCCCCACTGTATCATTCCCATATCCACATCATATCCTCTAACACCAATAATCTTCGCCATTGCGTTTATGAGAACCATCATAAAAATAAATGCGATGATGCTTGCCTTTCCCAAAATTTTCCAACCTCGTTCATCACGATTGCGTTTCCGTACAATCATTACAATAAACAGAATTGAAACAGCTACCGTTATCCATGATCCCACTTCCAGTGCTGTCACATTGGACAGAAAATCATAAAGTAAATCAAACATTCTATTGTTCCTCCTTAAAGTCAAATAAATCCTCTATGGTTACATCAAAGACCTTAGCTATACTATAAGCTAAAAGCATTGACGGATTATACCTATTCCGTTCAAGCTGGATAATCGTTTGCCTTGACACTCCCACAAGGTCAGCAAGTTCTTGCTGGCTCATTCTTTTTGTTGCTCTAAATACATGTATTTTACTGTCAAACTTATATTTATCTTTTACTGCCACTTGCTCACCACCTTTACGTTTTAAAATTCAGACCTAGTATAACATATTTCTTACACTTTGTGATAGATGTTTTCCAGTCTCAATACCTAAATATCAAACACGAATCAATAGTAGCCAACTACCGAACGGATTATTCTCTCTTTCCACTTCTTTATTCGCTAAAATCTCCTTATTCCATTTCGGCACAAAAACAGCGACAGAAGATGCACTTTTGCACCCTCTGCCGCTGTTTCCCTATTCTTCTTCCAATTCAAATACTTCCTGTGCAAAATCCTCTTCGCTCATCTGTACGATTTTTTCAATGGTCTGATGTACCAGCTCCAACATCTCCGGCTCCTGAATATAAATCACAGCCTGATGCAGTTCTTCTAATATTTCTCGCCTGTCCTTGTGGGCATACATGGCAATCAAATTACTTTCTTCTATGGTAAATTTCATCATATCAATCCATCCCCCTTTCTGGATATTTCTCTGCCTTTTTCTCGGTTTCCTTTTGGGTGTTTCCCTCGCTGTCTTCTCTGGAAATCCGTTTTTTACTCTGCTCCAGCTTCTCCATAATAGACAGCTCTTCCTTTGGTTCTATATTATTTAAAGTTCCATCTATCATATCATAGTTGGCTTCTTCCTGTTCCTCCACTTTAGTCAGTGGATTCTTCTCTCGCCGGACTGCCAGATCATCAAGCTGCTTTAGCAACTCTCCCGCACGTTTCACATCCTCTGCTGGTTCTTCTTCCTCAATGACACTTTGCAGCCACTTCTTGATCTGTGCAGTGTCTCCCTGCTGTATACTGTTGGAAATCCCTTGCACATTTTCCTCTTTATCCTCCACAGAATCCCTGTATTCATAGGTATCATAGTCCTCTGCAAACTGGTCTAATTCGATGGCATATTCTTCACAGTCTCTTGCAAACTGCTCCGCTGATGCTCTGGCTTCATTTGCCCTTGTTTCTCTATCCCATATCTTCGCATCTGGGAAGTGCACCATCATATCCTTTATCGCTTGCTGTACCAGTGGACTATCCCGAAACTCTGGGATATGGTTAATGGTATCCACATCAATCGTTCCTGCAGAATACAAATCAAATTCCATATCCTGAAAGGCATCTCCCGGCTCACTGGCATTATGAAGGACAAAGCCGATTCCTTTGCCCCCACGCATCCGTTCACTTGGAATACTATGATACAAAGCCACTGCTTCTTCCATTGTCAGGTTCTCATGATATTCTCCAAGTATGGTAAACTCCATACACTCTGCCACATAATAAGTTAGGTACTGTTCTGGCTTTTCTGTCACGACCTCAACCTTTTCCTTGTCCGAAGTAATTTCCCTTACCCCTTTTACCTTCTCTTCCAGATATTCATTGGCTCTGGCAAGATATTCTTCTATGGTTCCTGATTTTTCTGCAGTAATGGGATTGATATCCACGGTCATCCCACCAATGGAAAGACCATCCTCATGAAGCATCGCAAAAAAATCGTCCTCACGAAGCTCGCCTTGGTAGGAAATTACGATATCCACATCGGAATTTTCCCTTTCAATGCCTGCAGTGCGACTTCCATATACTCTTGCCGCCAACACCTGCACCTCATGTCCATACTCCTCTGCCTTTGTCTGTGCATAAGCTAAGACCGTTTCCTCGATTTCTGCCGGACTCATTCCATTTAGGTCTTCCATCGGCTCTGTACGGTCTGAAAGCGAAGATATCTTTTCCTGTTCTTCTAATGGGATAATCCGATTGGCTTCTTCCACTTTTTCATCCAGTTCCTCATAGTCCACCACCGTTCGCTCCATATTTGGAAATGGATCATCGGTCAGAATGATATGTACTGCTTCTTCCAGCGTAACATCCGGATCATCATAGACCCCACCGTCTATTTCCTTATACTGCTTATCATAAAATGTATAATCGTACCCATCATCACACGCATGAATCATAAGATAGCGGTCAGCAAATTCATAAGCAGCTTCTGTCTGCTGTATCATTTCCTGTGCTGCCTGCAGTTCCAAAAAGTCCGGTATCTTCTGGAATCCAAAACTGTCTACATACTGTGCTGTATTCACACCATCCTTATGAAGCAGAACAATATCGCTGACTGATAAAGAGTGCCCCGTAAAGTCCTCTGGACGAAACAGATTAAACTGCTCAAAGATATCATCCAATGTCTGCCCTTCTTGTAATGGGGCAGTGTAAATCAATTCATAATTCTTCTTTTCCACCTGCAATCCATGACTTTTCAGCCTGTCCAGTCCCTCAAAGCGGTGGTAATGCAGGTCGTCCTCTTCTTTTAATTGATAAATGCCAAATCGATTCTCTTCTCCATGAAGCAGCAAATCTTCGGGACTCTGTGGTAGTTCCTCCTGCACAGATTCTCGCTCTATTTTTTGTGTTTGCACTTTCGCCCAAACATCCTGCTCAATTCCAAAGATACCATCAAAATCCATAATGTCATCTATACTTTCTGCATATGCTTCGGTATTATCTGGATATAGAAGAAGAATCGGTAAGTCCTGTTCCCACAACTCGACTGCTCTGCCTTTGGTAAGTGGATAAAGGATATTGCTGGTATAGCCATATTCATTTCTTTCGGTAAAGCTGATTCTCTGATCCGGCAATGCCTCTATCTCTGCTCTTGCACGTTCCATAACCTCATAGATGGCTCCTGCATCTGGCGCATCCAGCGCATCCCTTAATTCAATCGCTAACGCTCTGGTATCTTCCATGTTTGCAAACTGGCGGGTATAATTGACCAAGAGCTTTCGCTCCTCATCATTAAAGACAGGGCGATCAAATTCCATGCGGTCCATCAGATTTTCAACTTGATCTACGGGAGATAGTTCTGTAGCTGCATAAACCCTGTTTGTATCAAAGTCATACTCAAAATCATAGAATTTTGGATAACCATCCCCGAGGGAACTACCGGAATACATGATTGGCTCAAGCTTTGCGCCCCGGTATTCCAGATATGCCTGTGCATTTCCATCCCAGCTTTCTTCTGGTAATGCTGCCATATCTTCTAAGATAGCTCTTACTTCCTCTGATTCCATATTGGTAATCTTATCAATCTCATACTCACTTCCCATAGAAGCAGACACCATAACAATCACATCTTCATCTTTGATTGGTTCTGTCACTTCCTGCTCTTTTGTAAGCTGTAGCTCTGCCATTCTTTCATCAATGGCATTAATTAATGTGGCTGCGGTCTTGCGAATGGTTTCCAGTGAGCTTTTTAGTTCTTTTAATTCCTTGTCTGAACTCCATCCCGCTACATATCCAAAGGAATAATCCGACGTATCAATGGCATAATGCTGGCATACTGCATAAGCGATACTCTCTGCTTCTACTTCCTTTGTTTTTCGGTCTTTTCTCTGCTCTGCTTCCGCCATAGGATTGTTCAGTTCTATATCATGAAGGGTGGCATGGGCAATCTCATGAATCACGGTCTTACTGTTTTGAATCTGGCTCATGCCTGTCTGGATTGCAATTCTCTTATCTTCCAGATGATAGTATCCCTTTGCCCCATTTGAAATATCTTCATACCCAATCGGCACAGGCGATACTTCTGTCAATGCCTGCATGAACATATCATACTGCTTTACATCCCCGGTTAATTCATCCACTACCAGATCCGGTAATTCTTTTCCCTCTGTCTGTGATACATCAAAGACAGAAATGACTTTAAAATTAGGCATCCGGATTTCCACTTCCTCCATGACGGGATTTCCATGCTCATCCAACATCGGCTCTTGTGTCACAGGGTCTAACTTTTCCAGTTCTTCTTTCACGGTAACTGGTGCTGGTGCAATGATACGAATTCCCTTCTCTCCACGTTTTACATGACGCTCAAATTTGCTCGGCCAAGCCTTGTGCCCCGCAATCAGCGTTGCATCTGGCTTTTGCATGGCAATGAGCATGGTATTATTAAAACTGTAATTGTAAAACTTGCTCATGGTATTCAGATATTCTTTGTATTTCTCACTTTCAAACACGTCTATAATTCCCTGTTCCAGACGGTCTGTAATCTCCTTTAACTGTTCCCTAACTCGTTTACTGTCTGCCATAATAACTCCTTTCTACACTGCTATTTACAGTGCATTCTCCTGCGTCTTTACCTTTTCTGCCATGGGTGTTGCTTTCGCCTGGCTCTCCTGTTTTCCTTTCAAGTCCTGCAGTTTCTCCATAATTGAAGGCTTCTTATCCTCTGATTTTTGTTCTATCCGTTTTTGCGTTGACCGATCAGCCGTCTGCTCCATGTGTTCCATATGCGCAATGCCCTTTTCCAGCTTTTCTGTCTGCTTTTCACAAAAGTTCTTCATGCTCTGATATGGACGTTTCATCTGATGGAAGAAACCGCTCTCTTTTCCTTCTGGAACTTCCAGTGCTTCTTTTCCTGTCATTGCCCTGCCTACATTCTTTGCATGAGTGGAGGCTTCCCGAAGTTCCTGACTCACCTTATCTATCTTATCCATCGAAGCCTGCATATGCTCTGCATGAATAAGTAATGATTCCTTCATTTGTGCCATAATATCCTTAATACCAAGAAAGCCACATACATTATTCAGCGCCTCAAACCCACGTTCTTTGAAGTTCTGGACAAGCTGTGTGGCTTTTTCATTGAGCGCCTGACGGTAGCCATTCATCTGCTCCTGCAGGGATGTTAATCTTGCTCCCATCTGCCCTGCCATTTCTGACAGGGTATGACGGGTTTCTTTGGTCTGCGGAGTATTCTGGATGTTGGCAAGCTGTTCCTTAACTGCATCCAACTCCTGCAGTACCGAAAAGAAATTTTCTTCTACATCATTCATATAATTCATAAGCAGAGATACCGACTGTTGGCTCTGGGACATATTTAAGTCAATCAGTATCTTTAATAGTTCCTCTACACCTGGCATTTCCATCTGCTCCTGCTCTGGCATCTCAATTTTCACATTATCCTGGTTCATTTCTGCTGTCATAAATAAATCCTCCTATAATTCTTCTGTCTTTTCTTTTGGTTTCATTGGTTCTAACGCACTCTTGCTGCTCTGTTCTTTGAACATGGTTAGCTTATCCATAATGGATGGACGTTTATCACTGACCATCCGCTTTGCCACTTGAGTCTCTCCCTCTGGTTCTTCCAAACTTGCAGAATCCCCTTTTTCGTCCATATTCAATAACGCATTCAATTCATTCAAGCGCTCTAACTTTTCTTGTAGCTCCGTCTCTTGCGGAAATGGTTTCGTTACTTCCTCTTTGGCATTGGCAAGCTGTTTTTCTGTGTTGGCAAGTGCTTCTTGCTCTTGAAGTAGCTTACCTTCCATTCCATCTAATGCATTGTTGATTCGGGTGAGATTTCCAAGGGCATCTGCGCCGACTTCGATGGAATGGGTCAATGCTCCTTTTAAGTGCAAGGTGAATTTGCGATAAAACGTATCAAACTCCACACTCATCTTATAACCCAGGTACTCTCCAATAGGAGCTGCAACCCCCGGTGTCTTTACTTGTTTGCAATATGCAATCAAAGCAGTACCGGCTTCTTTTTTATCGGTGTAAGTACGCTCTCCTAGCTTCATAGCAAAGACTTCTTTATCTGCAGGCTTTACTTCCCGGTAATGCTCCACATCAATCTCATATGCCGCAATGCGCTCCTTCAGCAGACCGATTTTCTTTGGGTAGTGTTTGGCAATGTTATCTTCCATCCGATAGATCTGACTGGTGTGGTTGGCTTTTAAAAGTTTTAACTTGGATACCTGAATATCCAGATCCATCTTTTCTTTGATGTAAGGATTGCCTGTAGCAAGAGCCTTAACTTCTGCATAGCTTAAACTTGCTTCATCTACGTCCTCACAGCTTCGTACCGGGGATTTACTGGTCATGATCTGGCCAATGAATTTCTGTTTATTCTCTATCAGCTGCCAGGAATAGCTGTCAAAAGTTCCTTCTGTTACATAGCGGAAAATATGCACTTTTTCATTCTGATTTCCCTGTCGAATGATACGTCCTTCCCTCTGCTCGATATCCGATGGACGCCAAGGCACATCTAAATGATGCTCCGCAACCAGTCTGTCCTGTACGTTCGTTCCTGCCCCCATTTTGGCAGTTGAACCAAGCAAAAAGCGAACCTGTCCACTTCTTACCTGTGCAAACAGTTCCGCTTTTCTTGTTTCTGTATTGGCGTTATGAATAAAAGCTATTTCCTCCGGTGGCACTCCTTTTGCCACAAGTTTGTCTCGAATATCCTGATATACATTAAAACTACCATCGTTCTTTGGCGTGGATAGATCACAGAAAATAAGCTGTGCCGATTTTTTCTCTGCTGCCTCTTCCCATATCTTCACTGCACGCTCTACGCACGCTCCCGTCTTTGATTCTGTCTCATCTGGCAATAGGGCATTAATTAACCTCTGATCCAGTGCTAGTTTCCTTCCATCGTTTGTGATTTTGAGCATATTATCTACCGTAGCATCAACGCCACCACCTCGCACATCTTCTGCTCGGTCTGCAAGACTTCTTACCATTTCCTGTTGATATTCGCTCGGCTTTAAGACTACATTTTCATGGATTGCCTCTGGCACTGGAAGCTGTAACATATCCGGTGTCTGAATATCTGCAGATTCTTTAAAAATAGAAATCAACTCCGGAAGATTAAAGAACCTTGCAAATCTTGTTTTTGCCCGATACCCAGTTCCTTCTGGTGCAAGTTCAATGGCTGTAATCGTCTCTCCAAATGAAGCTGCCCAACTATCAAAGTGTCCCAGACCTAAACGCTGCAGTGTGCTATACTGCAGGTATCGCATATTGGTGTAAAGTTCTGTCATACTATTACTAATTGGTGTACCTGTAGCAAAGGTAATCCCTTTCCCACCTGTCAATTCATCCAGGTACTGACACTTAGCAAACATATCCGATGACTTCTGCGCTTCTGTCTGAGCAATCCCTGCTACATTTCGCATTTTCGTATAAAGAAACAAGTTCTTATAGTTATGACTCTCATCCACAAAAAGCCGATCTACGCCTAACTGCTCAAATGTAACCACATCATCTTTTCTGGAATTATCATTTAATCGCTCTAATCTTGCCATCAGGGATTTTTTTGTTTTCTCCATTTGCTTAATGGTATAACGCTCTCCATGACTTTCTTTCAAGCTCTCTATTTCCAGTGTGATTTCATCAATCTGTCGTTCCACCATAGCTGCCTGTCGTTCTTGTGATAAGGGGATTTTCTCGAATTGCGAATGCCCAATAATAACTGCATCGTAGTCTCCCGTAGCAATTCTGGAACAGAACTTTTTACGGTTGGCAGGTTCAAAGTCCTTTTTGGTGGCTGCTAATATATTTGCTCCTGGATACAGGGTCAAAAACTCACTCGCCCACTGCCCAGTCAAATGATTTGGTACAACGAACAATGATTTTTGTGCAAGACCTAAGCGTCTGCTCTCCATGGCTGCCGCCGCCATTTCATAGGTCTTTCCTGCTCCCACGCAATGAGCAAGCAATGTGTTATTGCCATAAAGCTGATGGGCAACTGCATTCTTTTGATGTGTTCGTAAGGAAACGTTTGGGGACATTCCCGGAAAGGTCAGATGACTGCCATCGTATTCTCTTGGTCTGTTGGAATTAAACAGTTCATTGTATTTTTCACATAAGACCTCCCGACGTTCTGCATCACGGAATATCCAGTCTTTATAGGCTTCTCTGATTGCTTCCTGCTTCTGGCTTACCAACATGGTTTCCTTTTTATTTAGGACACGTTTTTCCTTTCCCTCTTCGATAACCGTATCGAAGATTCTGCTATCACGTAGATTTAGGGAATCTTCCAGTATCTTGTAGGCATTGGCTCTGCCTGTTCCATAGGTAGCTTCTGTCAGTGGGTTTCCAAAGTCTGCACTTTTCCCTTTAATGTTCCACTGTCCATTAATCTCCGAATACTGTGTCGCAATGATTCCATTGTTTATCTTGCCTTGTGGAGTTTCAAATACCTCCCGCATAAAATCATCAATGTAGCGAGGTTCTACCCAAGTTGCTCCCAACCGTATTTCTATTTCTGAAGCATCCAACAGTTTCGGTTGTACCTGTTCCAGTGCGGTTACATTGACTGCATATTCTGGGTGGTTCTCTGCGCATAATTTGGCGATTTTGAGCTTTTCACGTACATTGCCGGATAAATACTCATCCCCTGTCTCCCATCCTGCATATGGGTCTTCCAGATCGCTCAGTGGATTTTTAAAAATCACGCCTGCAAGTTCTGTTACAATCCTGTCGTACTGTTCCGAACCACCAAGCAGTGTTGCCATATATCCGATATCCACACAGGCTTTCTCACTCATGGACACTGCAAGTGCTTCTGTCGGTGTATCAACAGAAGTCACCACTTCCTGACGCTTGATAGTGCGTTTGGTAAACATATCTGCTTTTTGCTTCAACGTGCCATCTTCATTTAATACCTCTAAGGAACAGAGCAAACAATAACTGGAATCCTGATTGAATGCCCGCTTGTTAGTTTTGGAGTTAATCAATCCATATTGTTTTGTAAATGTATCATATAACTCGGATAATTCTGCCTGTTTTTCCCGAATGGCTGTCTCTGCATATTCCTCTAACTGATAGTTAATCACCTCATTGGTCGCATTACGGATAGCAACCATTCCTTTAATTCGCTCCAACATGGATTCTGTCATTTCCACAGGTTTCATCACCGAGTTTTCCCGATAATAGACCTCCCCATCCACTACGGTATAACTATAATTTTTCACATCCGGGTCTGCAGGGATGGTGGTTTTTTCCGTATCATCTTCCAGTTCGTCCAATCCCACACTCTCAATTTCTCCATGGATATGGCTGACTGCTTCTTTTAACTGCTCTTCTAAATTTTCTCCGGTAGGGTTACAAACAAGCTGTGGTCCAAAAGGTCCGGATATCACTTCCTGTTTTCCCAACACCATTTCCGGATGTTCCTGAAAATATTGATTCGTATACACCCTGTTATGTACGACTTCTCCATCGGCTTTTGTAAAGTCGCTTTCATGGATTAAGGTAGTCTGTACCCAATCTGGCTCATCATGAATCAGATCCCTTTGCTTCTCCCGTTTCTGAAAAAACAAAATATCGGTTGTCAGGTCAGCATCCTCAAAGGTTCCTCGTGGCAGCCGAATCGCTCCTAACAAATCACACCTTTGTGCAATGTACCTTCTTGCCCTGGTATCTCGTTTGTCAAAGGTACCACCGCCAATGCCACTAGACGTAATCATAGCAACCACACCACCTTGTCGAACTTTGTCGATGGACTTTGCAAAAAAGTAATCATGAATCAGCAGATTGTACTTGTCATATTTTTTGTCATATACCTTATAATCCCCAAAGGGAACATTTCCAACAACCACATCAAAGAAATCATCGGGATACTCTGTTTTTTCAAATCCGGTAACTTGAATCTTTGCCTGTGGGTAAAGCTGTTTTGCAATCCGTCCGGTTAGGCTATCAAGCTCCACACCATAAAGGCGGCTCTGTGCCATTGCCTCTGGGAGCATTCCAAAGAAATTCCCGGTTCCCATAGATGGCTCTAACACATTTCCCTTTTCAAATCCCATAGTTCCAAGTGCTGCATAAATCGAACGAACGACTATCGGAGATGTGTAGTGGGCATTTAATGTAGATTCTCTGGCAGAGCTATACTCCCGTTCACTTAGCAATCCCTTTAACATTAGGTAGCGATCATGCCATGTTTGATTTCGCTCATCAAATGCTTCTGAAAGACCGCCCCATCCCACATAACCTGCTAAGATGTCCTGTTCCTCTGGCGTGGCTGTCCGTTTCTCATTTTCGATAAGCTGTAAAGTCATAATCGCCGCAATATTGCGGTCAAATTTCTCACGCTTATCTCCCATAGTCAGCGTATCATCAGTAATTCTATAATTGACAGCCTGGGATACATCCACTTCTGTTTCTGACGTATCTTGAACTTCCGGAGTATCCAAATCCGGCTCTAGCAGTTCCTCGGACTCTTCTACGATTTCGGGTTCGTCTATGTTTTGAGGTTCTTCAGAGGATATAGGTTCTGTCTCCTCATGGCTTTCCTCTGCAGTTGTTACTTCTGCTTCTTTAAAAGAACGGTTTCCTGTGCGCTTCACAATGTCATCATAGGAAATGACCTGCAGTTCCTCTTCGTGATTCGCTATATACTCTATGCAGGCATCTTCATTGATAAAAAACTTATTTTTCTCTGGATAAGGGGTTAAAAGACCGTCCTCTCCAATTGTAACCAGACGGTAACGGACACCTTCTCTACCATCCTGATAATGATAAGTAAAGAACCCAATGCTTGGGTCTGCGTAATCTTCCGTGTTCTCTACCGCTACCAAAATGCGGTTATCTGCTTCTTCCAGTGGTGCATCTTCTGATTCCTGTAGTTCTTCCTCTAATTCCGACTCAATTTCAAGCTCCTGTTTTACCTTTTCCAGTGCCTTTTGCTCACGCTTTTCTTTCCACTGCTCATAGGCTTCTAAGGCTTGTGGACTCATAAATCGGTCTGTTACAATTAGTGTCTGAATACGCTCTGCCACCTTTGGCCAGGTCAGCAGTATCTTTGCCGATGGCTCAAAGATACTTCCCTTGCTCAGTTTTAATCCTTTGGCATCGTGGTCTTCGTAGCTGTGCCATGCCCCTACGAGTGCCGATGTACTTCCGCCTGTTCCATACTCGTGTTTTAAGAAATCAGACCGTTCCTTTTTATTATGGTCTTCTAAAAAATAATCGTAGATACGAAACAATCCTTCTGAAAAAGAACTTCCCCGACTTAACTGATAATCAATCTCATCCTGTGTAATAAAAGTTTCCACTGGCACTTCCAACTCTTTTGCTGGTGGAAAAGAAACGGGTTCTCTTTTCAGTTCTTCTACTGACTGACGGATATCTTCTGGCTTATAGATCAGTCGAAACCGTGGTGTTACTTCTTCATTTCTGATTTCTTCTATAGCATTATCCATATGCCCCAATATCTGCTCAATACCCTCCGGCGTAGACAGATGCTCCATGATCTCTTTTTCTGCATCCGGATATCCATACATCTTGGTTGCAACCTCTGGTGGTATCCTTCCATATTCATCTCGAAAGAAAAAATAAATCTTTGATGCAAGCTCCTGTTTCTCCTGCATTGGTACATGCCACATTTCCGCATCATCCATGTATGCTCCGGCTTCTATCAAGTCAAAGGTACGTTCCTCTACTTCGCTCCAGGACAGCGTCCGCATAGATTCGTATCGTGCCGCTGTTCCTTTGGAAAAGTTCATTCCATGTTCGTCATACCATATGCAAAGAGGTTCTCCCTCAAAGGTAAATCCTTTTCCACCCATGCCATATTCCTGTTTGAGAAAATCCCTCATGGTGTCAGGGTCTAATCCTTTTTGGTATTTTGCAAATATCCTTGCTCTGGTATCTCTTTGACCACCACCTGTTATCAGTGCGTAATTTACCATCTGGTCAGAAATCAACGCATCACTTTCCATCTGGAATTTATCATCTGCGTGGTCAATGGCGATGTTTCCAATCTGTTCATCCATACTTGGAAAGAAACTAAGCTGTTCATATCCATCTGTCATATTCCCAATCTCTGGCAGATCAATTGTCTCTCCCGGCAGCAAATAACGGTTTTCTGAAAGGTAATCATCAATCAGTTCTCTTATCACATCCCAGGATAATTGTGCCTCACAGGAACGACTCAGATAATTTCCTGCCCAAATGACAAGACCGTCCGATTTTGACTTATATCCAACTCGCTGCACACCGATATCGAACTCGCTGTAATCCTTGTTATATGCCTTTTGAATATAATCGGTACGTTTCTCCTCATCTGGCTCTGTAATGAAAAAAGCAGCAATATCCGTTCTTTTTTCTTTTAATAACTCATCGTGGCAAAGCAGACCATGCAGAATAGTCTCTGAGGGTTCTTCTCCTTGCCTGTCCAAAAAGGCAAAAAAATCGGGCAGCTTCTGACTGTCCGATTCTTCCGTTTCTTCGGTATTTAATTGTAAATCAGTTCGTTTAAGATTGTCTCCTCCACTGCCTGCTGAATGTTGTTCATCTTCTGTGTCCAGAGCATCTGGTCTTTCTCCTTCAGTTCCTCGTTCACGCCCTGGGCTTTCGCCATCTGGCTCATGAGAAGTTCCATTCTCTGCTCGGCTGTCTCCTGAATCTCCTGCAGGTGGCTCGTTAGTTTGCCCGACAGCAGCATTCCCGAATAAATCCCCTTCTTGTATTCCTTCAGATAATTCTTCCGCATCATCCCGTACTTTGTAAGGGTTATCTGTGGCTGTTCGTCCATCTGGATATTCGGGATGTAATAGTCTCCGTTCTTCTGATACGTCAATTCCATGCTCATCACTTTCTTCCTCCTGTTCATTCTCTATTGGTTGCTCCGTTGTCTGTGTTGTGTCTGCAATTTCTTCCTTGTCCTCTTCACTTTCACGCTTTAAAGCATTATAGCGTGGCTCAGTCCTATTTGCAACACTTTTTTCAAAAATTTCCCTGTCGTATGCACGTATAGCTCTCCCAATCTCCATCAAAATTGGTTTGCATAGTTCAGTGGTGTTTGTTCCAAGCTGGGACAACACTGGCAGCGTATTAAACTCCTGAATATGCTCAAAGTTCAGCTCGTCCATGTAAGCCTCTGCATCCACTCCACATCTGGTAAGTAACGTGTAGGAAATGCTTGCCTGCAGAGTGTCACGAAGATGAACTTTCATGGAATACTCATCTAAATCTTCCAGAAAACTTCCTTCCACCAGATATGACATTTCTCCGGCAATCTCTTCGTAAGTGTCATAAGCAACCTGTTTCGCAATTTCTATCAGATTATCTGCAAAAGCACCTTGTGAATCCATAGCACCATAGGTCTTTTCTAAGCGCTTGATTACCGTCTGCTCATGTTCTTCACCCATTTTCCAAAGATATGGATCACGCCCGATTCTTCGTGCCTTATGTACATCTGCCACATCAAACACATATTTCAACCTTGGAAATGGTGCATCCTCATCTATGAGGGCAATCCCCTTTGCCCCTTTATTCACCCAGCAATTCATCTTTTCATTCCAGATTTCAATGCTTGCACAGGCTGTCGCATTCGGACGCTGTGCAAAGATTAATAATTGTTCCTGGAATGGATATTTATATAACCGAGATGCAGTATTTAAATACCGCATCCATTCTGCTTCATTTTTCACAATATCCTTGGCAGTTTCTTCTGCCATTATGGATATGTAATCTATTTTTCTTGCCAATGATTCTCCTCCTTTGCCATTGAAATGATTCACAATGTTTATGCCACAATGGACACAAAAAAACAGCCCTTTCCGCTTCTCATCGGCTGGCTGCATCGTTTTTCACTTTACAATTTGGAGAATACATGATATATTTTACTTAGAAAGAGCAACCGCCCACAAGGTGGATGCTTCCGGATGTAGACTAAATAGCTCTCAGTGAGAGCCGCCTATCCTGTTGGCAGACAGGGTAGGCATTATTTTTTTGGCTTGTTGTTCCTATTATCTAAATAGGCAAGCAAAGCGATCAGAAACGTTCCACCTAGAAACAATAATGTTAATACCTGGTATGTATCCATCCGCTCCACCTCCCTTCTTTTGTACGTCCGCAAGCGGAACATAAAAATCCGGAAGGTCATAACCAACCCTGTACACGGTTACTCCTGTAAAGTATTCTATCAGTATCTCCAAAAGAAAGCAATATATTTTCCTGTGCTTTCATCAAATCAAAAAACCATCCCCTTTCCTTTTTTGTTTATAAAAAAGCAGCTAATCGGTTGAAATTAACTGCTGTGTTACTACGGGTATTATTAAATTTTATCTCTGCTTTGCAAATTGAATTTTTTTATTGAAAAATGTGAAGAATCCACAAAAATCAATAGTTTATTGTTTATATCTAACTCTATGTTTAATCAGCAAACACTATTTACCAAAAAACTTTCATAACCACCTCTCTTAAATGAGTATTGCCCGAGAAGCATTATGTAAATATTTTTATTCTTTTTCTATTTTTTCAAAACAGTAATTACAAAGACCTATACCACCAAACTTCCCGCCTTCATCATCCGGATAAATATTACCACATCGTTCACATACCGATATTTCATTTTCTTCTCCACAATTCATACATTTGCCATATGGATATAAATCATCATTTACTGAAATATAATCTTGCCCGCAATTCCAACAAGGAATATCTGCTACTGGTAGATCTCCTCCATCTTTTATGGCAGAAAAAGAAAGCATATCTGCATGGGTCTTTATTGAATTCATATCCTCTTTTATATAATTCTTTAATTCCTCAATGAATCCGTTCAATTCTTCATTATCCAATGAAGAATCACTATCAGGAATATAATAGCGCTCCATTGGTTCTTCATGTGCTTCTCCATTATGATATAATACTTTTGCATCCAGAAGTGTTGTTCCATCTTCCTTTTCTATCCATAGTTTCAAATAACTATCTTCCCCCATACCATCCGTAATATCAATAAAAGCACATACTTTAAATGAAAATGATTCGTCCACATTGCTATTTACTGAAAATAAAACATGTGATTCTAGTTCATTTTCAATCGTGTTTAAAGAACTGATTGTAATTGCATAACTGAAATATTCCATATCATCAATTTCTGTATACAATTCCTGTATCTTATCTTCGAACAAAGAAAAAATTTGTTCTGAAAACAAAATATCTATTCCTGTCTCGTTCTTTACTCTATCATATATATACGCCTTTTCATTTCGCATTTCCTCCTGCTCAATATTCCACGTTTCACATAACTCATCTGATGGCTCTTCATCCACAAACGCATCATCAGCTTTATCAAATAACGTTTGAATCTCTAAAAAATTTTGCCGCATTTTGTCATAAGAAGCCTTTGTTAATAGCTTATTGTGTGCTACATGATTTCTGTTTTTTATAAAATCTGTAATTCCTTTTTTTATTTTTTCATCAAAATATTTTTGAAAAATATCTTTCCAAATATCAACTTTTACTTTCCTCATATCTAATAGCGAATCAAAAATAGCTTTTGACCTATTTTCAGACAGCATTTTATGTATCTTTACACTCTCCACATCTGATAAGTCAATGGAAGCTTCAAATACTTTTGATTTTAAAATTAACTTTGCTAAAGATTCTGCTGTTGAACAGATTAAATAGTTATTGATATTATTGAATTCGGGAACTTCTCTTTTGAAATCCACGTTACTTCTTTGATAGCCTTTTATTATATCTTCCAATCCTATTAGTTCCATCCATTTAAATCCGAACTTATGTGTCATAACCTTATTAACAAAGGCTCTCATTTTATTTTCAGCTTTAAAAATTAATGGATATAATTGCATCCCTAACCACTCTGATTGCTCGTCAATAATCCAAGTACATATTTCCCACTCTTTTAATAACAATTCTTTAAGATAGACCTTGAATTTTTCTAAAAAAATGTCATACTCATTGCTATCTGCCAACGAAACTATATGAATTCCTAATTGTGTTTGAGCTTTGTCATTAAAGGTATCAATCGTAAAGGATACGGAATAAGTCACACCCACTGCTTCAATACTATATTCCTCATGGGCAATTCGCTCGGTCTGTCCTTGATATATACAATTCTTTATTTCAGGAAAGTGTATTTGAAGTTTATCCATAACACTTCTGCAATAATCTGTCCCTAAATACTTTTCTTCTTGGATATTATCGCCAAAAAACTCATCATATTTTTCTTCAATAAAATATATTAATTCAATATTTTTAATATTATTAAACATAAATTCAATAGTCATATAAATATTGCCCTCTCTTTATTTCGTATTATTCGCAATAATTCATTTGTATATCTGACTGCAATTATACATCAGAATAGCACTTTTTTCTACTTTTATCCCCATAACAAAGACTATATAAGCACTCCCGCCAACATCGTCTATTTTCCTTTACTACACTAAATATACGCTTAATTCAACATCTATTTAAAGAACATCTGGTTTAGCTCCATACATTGTTGTACTCTCCATCGACTAACTGGTGTACTATACCCTTTTACAAGCAGCTTCGGGGAAATCCCCGAAGCCCCTGTGTTCCTTTCCTGATCTATGTACTTAAATCTCCATCTCTGCAGTCTTCATTTGCCCCATTGGTGCTGACATATTCTGCATCGCCTCTTCTTTTTTAGCTTTTAATGTATCCATAATAGAAGTTTTCTTCTCATCTGTCTTTTCCACAGCTTGACTTCGTTCTGCCTTTTCACTGGCCAGCATCAACTGATTGCTTTCTTTATCATAGCTGTATACTTCTCCGGTAAGCACTTCATCTGGAGCTACCTGTGTTTCATTGACTTCATTTACCATCTCTCTTAGCTCCTGATAATTGAGTTCTCCATTGTCTGGTACAATGAGCGTTTCATGCACAGATGACGGTAGCACAAAGTAATCTCCATCCATCTGCTCTGCGATTTGCTCCTGCACCTTTGGATAAAACAGTGCTGCAGCTCCTCCTACTCCACCCTCATTGCTAAGCACATACATAGGAATATGTTCCTGCTCCACTTCTGTCATACTTTCCTCAAGCAGTGCTTCTAGAAATTCTTTCAATCCATCGTCCTCTGTGATTTCATCTATATTAATTCCCATAAAATCTTTTCGCAAAATCTCACGCATGACCGTATCCATGGACCGGAAGGTCATTGGAAGTTCCCGTGGCGTATTCTCCATCGCTGCATCATGGAGCATCGTTTCATTTACTCCCATAAGCCCCATCATATCATTGCTAATCTGGGTTGTTGCAATTCCGTCTTCCTCTTTCTGTAACAAGATCTGATAGATGAGCGCCATATCGTTTTCTATGCGGTGGGGCAAATTTTGGAGTCTCTCCTGGTTGGCTTCTACACCTACTACTCGAAATATGATGGAATCCTTTACTTCGTCATAATTTAGCAGTTGTTCTACGGAAATGTTCTTATCTACATTTATATCTTCTCTCATTCCTGCAAGGCTGTTCATGATATCCTCCATCGCTCTACCATCCTGATACTGTTCATAAAAACTGTTCAAGTAAATCGTAGGGGCTACATTCTGGTCTGGGGGTGTTACCGTAAGTCCATCTAGTTTCAAATTATTGTTCTTGCTAAACTCACATACCTGTACGTCTGCATCCTGATATTTTTCCGGTAAATAATCTTTGATATTCTCTTTTACAAAATCCTTAAATTCCTGATAGTTCATATTATTTGCCCTCCTTTGTTTCCTGTTTCTGTGCTTTCAGCTTCATAAATTTCTGACCATATGCCGCCATACGTCTCATTTCCATTTTCTGATTCTTTGTTTCTGCTTCTGTTCTGATTTTTTTCATTTTACCTACCTGCTTTCTTTAAAACAGGAGCTGCCAAACTGACAGCTCCCACATTTACGGGTTACTCTATCTTTTTCTCTTTTTTAGCCAAAGCAACGAACTCACGCCACCTGCAGATATGCCCATAAGTAACAGTAATACTGCAATGTTGCTCTCATCTCCTGTCTTTGGTGCAGATGTTGTTGTGGTAGTTGTGCTTGGAGTATCTGGAGAAGATGGATTCTTCGGTGTGTCTGCTTCTGGTACTTTTTCATTGGTTACATCCAGCTTATATTCAATGACTGGAGTTTTATCATCCACGTACTCAAATTTCACTTCATGCTTGGTTTCATCTAGCTTGTAGCCATCTAAGGTTTTCGTTTCTTTCACGGTGTAAGTAAGTTGCTGGTCATATTTCCCATCCTTAAATGTGGCAATGGGATATTCCTTGGATTCCGCATGACCTGCGCTGTCTGTTACCAGTGTTTCCAGTTCTTTTCCCTCACTGTCATAAATAGTAAATTCCACTCCTTTTAGTGGCTTTTTGCTATCCTTATCGGTCTTATTTAAGATGATTTTTCCCATGGCATAAGCATCTTCCATAATCACTTTCTGGATTTCTCCGGTTTCCTCAACTTCAAAAGTGATTTTGTTGGAAATGATATAACCTTTTGGGGCGATTTCTTCCAAAAGTGAATATTTCCCTACTGGAAGTCTTTCAATCAAATGCGCCTCTTTTGTTGATACCCAACTGTCAATTACTTTGTTCTCTTGATCCAGGATATACAGCTTTGCTCCTTCAATCTCGGTGCTACCATCTGTGATGTCTACCTTGCTGATTTCTACCTTTGTGAAATCATCCTTCATTTCCACTTTCTGAACCTCTCCAGTTTCTTCAATGGTAAAAGGTACATCCTCCGCTTTTACATATCCCTGCTCTGTTGGAGCGGACGTTTCTCTTAAAAGGTAATCTCCTGCAGGAAGTCCATACACGATGTGTTTTTCTTCCGTAGAGGTCCAGGATTCTACAACTTCCCCTGATTCATTCAAAATCTCAAGTTTCGCTCCTATTACTTCTTCTCCTGTAGTAATATCAGTCTTACTGATTTCTGTGATGGTTGGTTCATCCTTTACTTCCAGCGTATTGGTAACGACTTTCACGTCCTGCCCCTGATAAGTAAAGTCCACATCGTATGTTTCTTCATCTAACAGATAACCAGGAGCTGCTTTAATTTCTTTTACATAATAGTTTCCTAATGGAAAATCTGCTGTAAAACTGATTTTTCCCTCTGCATTGGTGATCTGTGTCTCTATCAAGGTATCTGCTTCTACGAGGATCTCTCCTTCTGCAGATAGTACATCCTCTTTCGCATACAGACCATACTCTGCACCCTCTACTGCCTTCTCTTCCTTTGTGGATGTCTTAATAAGAGAAAGTGCCGTCTTTTGTCTTTCATTCTCATACTCACTATCATGGTAGACAAGTTCTGTCTCCTGTCCGGCATATTCTAAGATAAAGGCATCCTGCGTATCATTGAGCACATATCCATGACTGGCCTGTGTCTCTTCAATATGATATTTTCCAAGCGGAAGTTTTTCTGCAACTGCTTTCCCCTCTTTATCTGTAGTAAGAATGGCTGCCACTGCTCCTTGCTTTAATTCCACGCCTTGATAGGTGGCAAGAATGCGGTTGCCTTCTGCATCTGTCTGGTTATCTGCAGTATAAATGTCCTCGTCACAGATGATATGAAATACACTTCCCTCAATTGGCTGATCCTCATAGACAAAATTCAGATTGCGCTTTTCTCCGGTAATCAGACTCTTGACCATTTCTACTAATCCGCCCTCTTTTTCCACCTTGGCTAAGGCTTCTCCATGCTTATAGAGATTTACATTTCCATACTGCTGTATATTGTTGATTTCTACATCTACCACAAAATCTCCATCATCATCGGTATGATATTCCCCTTTTGATGTTACCGTAAATGGAATGGATTCTGTTCTTACCACATAGCCAAACGGTGCTGTGATTTCGTATACTTCATATTCTCCCGGCAGCATCATCAGTGGGGTTGTGACCATGCCTGTCTCATCTGTGGTAAATGTTGTGATATGCTCACTTCCCACTTTCATAGACACATCTTCCCCGGTAGATAAATCACGGATTTTAAAGGTTGTTCCTGCAAGTTGTACGATTTTCCCCGTGTCCACATCTTTCTTTATCAGGCGAATGTATGCCTTGAATGGAGCATCATTAAACACTCTCCACACCTGTGGCGTACGGGAATCTTCACTAACCGTCACATAGAAATCCTTGGTGGTGTTCATATCTGCCGGAGTTTTTGTTTCCTTTATGTGATACGTTCCATACGGAAGTTCAATAGATTTTGCATAACCTTTCGCATCCGTGATTAAGGTATCATAAACCTTTGCGTTATCCCATCCATTGGCTTTGATGTCACTTTCCAGTTTGATGGTGAACTCTGCCCCTTCTACAAGCTTGGTTTCTGTACTAGAACCATCCGAAGAGATTTTGATGATTTCAAATGCCTGTTTCATTACCTGTTCAAGAACGGTAGTTCCAACTACAACAACTGGTGTATTCTGATCTGCATAAGAAACGGACACAGGATATTCTTTCTGATCCAGTAAGTATCCCACCGGATTACTGATTTCTTTTACAAAGTAAGAGCCAAAATAGAGATTCTCAAATGCAATTTCTCCACTGCTTCCAAATGTCTTTTGGGCAACCAATGTTCCTGCCGGATAAACCACTCCCGTATGACCGTCTGGATGAATAATATCTTCTTTTGCATAAAGTCCATAAACTGCACCTTCCATGGTGGCATCTGCCTGTGGCGTAAAGGAATTGGTTTCATTGTCCTGTTTTTTCACAGTAATCTTTCCCTTGGCAGGCTGCTCCGTTACTTTCAATGTACTGGTCTGCTTTGCTGTTACCTGCACATTTTGTGAAGTAGTATTGATTAGGTAATTAACCGATGCTTTTATTTCCTTTACATACACCTGGTTCTGTCGTTTGACAAATTCTACTTCGGCATGACCGTCAGCGTTTGTCTTTGGCATCTTTGCAATCAGTTTTTTACAATCACTGTCACTGTACACACCGTATTCTGCACCTGCTACACCATTTCCGCTTTCAGCATCCACCTTATGAACTGCCACCTTGCATTTATCCAAGGTAATGGAAACACTGGCTTCACTGTCCACAGTTTCCGATGGTGTCTGTTTCTCCTGAAATGTGATATTTTGTGCATCCGCAATCTGGGAATTGTAGATATAAATAAAGGGACGCTCAAACTTTGCGTTGGATTGTACTTTAAAGGAAACCGTATCGGTAGGCATCTGATATGCTTTTGCTACCGGGATCTGAATATAAAACTTACTCTTTAAATTGTTTGCATTGTTATATACGATTTCACATCCATCTGGTGCACCACTTAGCTTGATACTTTTGGATTTAATTTCCCCGGTACTATCAATGGTGTACCAATCACTTCGGTAGTATGCTCCATCTGCAGTTAATGTCATTTTTGTAGAAGATGGTGCGGTAATCTTATAAGTTGGCTTGTCTCCATAACCATCCTTTCCCGCATTTTTCTTCACATCCTGATACATAGCCTGTACACAGTCATATACGTCTTGATAACCACTTACAGCACTAAGTGAACTAAGTGCGTGTCCGTCATATCCATAATCAGAGAGAATACAATAAATAACCGTCTGTGTTACATAATAGTCTTTTAACCATCCACCTGTAGAATATGCGGAATCATTCTTATCCCCATACACACTACAGCCATGGGCAATGGCGTAAGAAATTTCAGAATGCATCCCATTTGCTTGCCATGTTTTCCCTATATAACTGGTAGAATCAATGAAATGTTTTGATACCTGGGTACAATATGCCATTCTCCATCCGTTATCTGCATCATCCGCAATGTATTTCACGTAATTATGTACCTGTCCTCCAGTCTTAGAACTGTAAATATAATCAAGCAATGGAAGATTCCACATACCACTTTCATGATTCGCATTTTTCACTACCAAAGAACCTGTGGCTGCTCTTGCTTTACTGCCATAGCGATTTCCAAAGTTCATAATGTTTTGATACAACATAAAAAGCTCTAGGTCTTCACCAAAAAACTCTAGCTCATATTCACCTGAATCAATCTGTGCCTGGATCATTGCTTCTGCAGCAATGCAAAGTTCCTCATCTGACATTCCATCAAAGTCTCTGCGCTCTTCTGTCTTAACCGCTGTGTCCTCCTTGTTGACTGTTTCTTCTGAAGTAATCATATGATCCTCTAAAACTGCATCCGTTTTCGTTTCCTCTGTCGGTGCTTCACTAGCGTCCTCTGTTTCCTCTTCGGTTACCGTATCCTCTGTGTTCTCTGTCTCTGGCTTGGTTGCTCCCGAATCACTTTCCGGCTCCTTTAACTCCTCATTCTCTGGCAAGGTGATTTCCGTCTGCGAGTCCGATTCCTCTGCATCTTCGCTTTCCTCTTCGGTAGGGGCTGTATTACCACCATTTTCTGATGCAGTTCCCGTATCCCCTTCTTTTATAGAAGTTTCTTTAACAATCAGATTTCTTTGAATCTGATAGGATGGATGACCACTGACCGGCTCTACATAATAGACTGCCTTGTAGGTGTCTACCTTTTCTGTAGAAAAATCATCCCCAGCTTCATTCTTTGCTTCATGAAAGGTGACTTTCACTTTACTATCATCCAAAATCTCAATGCCTGTAAAATCAATCTCTACATCGAACTTCGCACCCATCTCCACTTCATAATCCTTTGCAGTCACCACTTCCTCTTGTGATAACGCTTCTTTTACTTCCTCAAAAGTCGGATATTCCAGGTTCACTTTTTCCGGCTCTGCAGCATACGCTGTGATTGGACTGATTGCAGTGGACAGCAGTGTTACCACTGCCATCATCCCCGAAAGAATCTGTTTTACTCGTAATTTCTTTTTCATTGTCTCTACCTCTCTATCTATAAGTTGATTTCTTTTTTGATTTTTTTGGTTCAAACTCCATCTGAAACTGTGGATACTTCTGTGTAGCATCCATAGAAATGGTTGCAGTAAAGGTGGTATCCTTTTTCTTGGAATACAGACCCGATACTTTTGCCTTTCCACTTTTTAATAATGCCTGGGCAATGGGTTTGGTCACTTCCTTTTTCATAGACGCAAAGTATTTATTATTTTTAAACAGAGCAAAATCACATTCCTTGTTTTCACAATAAAAATTTACTTTGCTCTCATAGACATTGCCCCCACACTTCGGGCAAGTTCCTATAATTTCACGATCACTGCCAAACATATCCTTGTGGCTTTCATCTACTTCATGGTAGGTTTCCACCAGCTTTGTTACCATCTGCTCGATCTCTGCCATAAAAACCTCTGCAGATTGCTGTCCTTTGGCTATCTGGGTAAGCTGATTCTCCCATTCTGCAGTAAGTTTTGGAGACTTCACCATTTCCGGCAGTACGGTTATCAGCTTGACGCCATTATCCGTAGGGAGCATCTGTTTTGCCCTGCGCTCCACAAATCCTTTCTCCACCAATTTTTCAATAATGGCTGCTCTGGTGGCTGGTGTTCCAAGTCCTTTTCGCTCCACTTCCTCATCCATGTCCTCACTTCCTGCATGTTCCATGGCAGAAAGTAATGTATCTTCTGTATAGTGCTTCGGTGGTGTGGTGTAATGCTCTGTTACTTTTGTTTCTGTAACCGAAAGGCGCATCCCCTCTGAAAGCTCCGGCAGTGGGACTTCTGCTTTTTCTTCCTTTTCCTTCTCTGCCCTGCAGCTTTTCTTTAACTGCTCCTCAAAGGCTTTCCATCCCATCACTACGATGCTCTTTCCACTGGCTAGAAATCTCTGCCCCTCACAAGAAAGCTCTGCCTTTACGCTTTCATAACGGTGTGTTTCTCCCGTAGCGCATAAAAGCTTTCCTGCAATCAGAGATAAAATCTGTCGTTCCCCTCCGGGCACTTTGCCAAGATCTGTTTTGGTAAGCTCCATGGTGGGGATAATAGCATGGTGGTCAGATACTTTCTTACTGTTTAGCACCCTGTCAATGTTCGGGTCATAAGTAATCTGGGAAAACTCTGGAAGAACACTAACCACTGCTCCTATGATGTTTCCGACCGTCTGCCCCATATCTTCTGTCAGATACTGGCTGTCTGTCCTTGGGTACGTAACCAGCTTCTTCTCGTACAGGCTCTGGGTATAATCAAGGGTCTGCTGAGCGGTAAACCCAAAATAGCGATTGGCTTCTCTTTGTAAGGTTGTCAGGTCATAGAGTTTTGGTGGCTGTATGTTCTTTTCTTCCTTTACCACAGATACCACAAGAGCCTGTCCATTCTGGCAGGCTCCCGCAATCTGTTCCGCTTTTTGTTTCTCACCCATTCGTTCTGTTACTGCATCCATCCCATCACAAAGAATATGGGATAGGAAATACTGCTCTTTTTTAAATTCTGCGATTTTCTGTTCTCGTTCTACCAACATGGCAAGGGTTGGTGTCTGCACTCTCCCTACCGTCAGTTTGTGACGATATAGCACGGTAAAGAGCCTTGTAGCATTAATTCCCACTAACCAGTCAGCTTCCATTCTACATACTGCTGACTGATACAGACGGTCATAGACACTGCCATCCTTTAAGTTGGCAAACCCTTCTCGAATGGCACTTTCTTCCATAGATGAAATCCATAACCGCTTCATCGGCTTTTCACAACCTGCATAGTCATAAACCAGACGGAAAATCAGCTCCCCTTCTCTTCCTGCATCTGTGGCACAGATGACTTCTTCTACCTCACTGCTTTTGAGGAGCTTCTCCAATATCTGGTACTGCTTTCTGGTTGCTCCCTTTATGCCAAACTGCCATTGCTTTGGTATGACGGGAAGTGTCTCATAAGACCACTTTCCCCATTCTTCCTTATAGGTATCTGCGCTGACCAACTCGATCAGATGACCGATGCACCAGCTTACCAAATATCCGTTTCCTATAAGGTATCCTTCCTTTTGTTCCGTTGCACCAAGCACCTCTGCAATGCTTCTTGCAACGCTAGGTTTCTCTGCGATTACTAATTGATACAATGCGTTTTCCTCCTATTGAAATGAAAATGTTTTCTTGACTTTTTCTGTTTTTTGAAACTGTGCCTTCACCTCGGCAAGCTCCTGTTCTAATGCAGAAAACATCTGCTCTACCTGCTCTGGAGTATACTCATAGGAGCTGGTATTGGATAGATACGCCAATCTGGAAATTGCCATCGTTGCCTTTGTGACTCTGCTTTGAGCCAAACGTATAAATTTCTCACTTTTGCTTTCATTTTCCACTGCATTTTCCTGTTCTTCCATACTTTCCATTTCCTGTCCCTGTAACTCGTTTCTGTTTTCTTCCATGTTTTTCTCCTCTTTTCTTTTCATTTTTGATGGAAAACGGGTGGCTCTATTTCGCCACCCGCCTGATTTCCTATATGTAGTCCTCTTCATCGTCCTCTTCATTTGTTTCCGACTCATCACTTTCCGTTTCTTCTAACTCTGCTTCATTCCCAAAGTCTTCTTCATCCGAATCCTCAAGATCGACAATCTCCGTTTCATACTCATCCTCAACTTCGTCCTCATCGTCAAAATCGTCTTCAAATGAATTCTGTTTGCCTTTGATGAATTTCAAATAATAGTAAGCACCGCCAACTCCAAGCAGTACAAGCACTATCATCACATAAGTTCCGGCATTACTACTCTTCTTTTGTTCCTTTGGCTCTTCCACCTTTTCCTCTTTCGTCTCTGTCTCCTCAACCTCTGGCAAGGTTTCATCTGGCAGGGCTGATTCTGTCACTGCAGAATTTTGTGGAAGTGTCACTGTATTGCTGTCTGTGAAATTAAGCAGGTCGTTTTCTCCAACCTCTGTGAGCAGATAAACGTTATCCGAAGTCTTATCCTTATCCACAATGAGATAAAATACCTTATCCCCTTTTGTGGTAATGGTATAAAACTCTTTTCCGCTCTCACCAGAAGTACTCGAAGCCGCAGCTCCTGTCTGTGTATTATCGGAAGTTGTGTCAGCATTGCCTGATGAATTACTATCACTCTTCGTATGCTCTGTAACCGTTCCTGTGGCACTGGTCGGCTTACTTGCTGTAGCATCCGAAGGCAGTGTGTTTGAACTGCTCTCGGAACTGCCTGTTGTATCAGCCTGGGTCGTATTGGTACTTCCCTCTGTCGCTTTCTTTGTGTCTGGATTCTCATAATAGGGATTTGCCACTTTGTAATTCTCCGACATATTGCCTGCCTTATCCCTTACCTGCAAAGTAAAATACTCATAGGTAGTATCCGCCTGCTGTAATCGGACATTTAAAGTATTATCCGTCAGCTCCGTAAATTCATTTCCATTGACATAGATAGCTGCTACGCCAGAACCTTCATCTTCTCCACGAATTATAAGTACCCCGTCTTTTGCCGCCGCACTAAGCGTTGGCTTTGTCGTATCAAAGCTTTCAATGTAGCGGTTGTTGGTATAGACCTTTCCACTCTGATCTGTGACCTTCACATAAATACTGCTGTTTTTGGACACTTCCATAGTTTTACTGGAAGTAATATCCATCCATTCCCCATCCTCAGAAATCTTGGCTTCCATCTTTGCAAGCGAAAAACTGCCTGTGTTCTTTGTATCCTCTGCAGTAATCTTTACGGTTGCCTTCTCTTTCTGCCAGTTCTCCGGTGCGGTAATGGTAATCACTACCTCTGGTTCTTCTGTTTCGGAAGTGGTTTCTACCCCTTCGCTTTCCGTGCTGCTTGCCATGACGGTAAGAAGGCCAGGGGTTTGAAACACCCCGGCACTAACCATTCCAGTCATTGCAAGTGTAAGCACCATTGCTGCAAGTTTCTTACGCCTGTTCTTCATGCTCTTTGTTCTCCTTTTCTCTGGTTTCTAAAATGCTCTCCTGCTCTTTCTTTGCAAGGGCAATCATCTCCTGCAAATCCTCAGCAGAAATGCCATGCTTACGGATGATTTTCACATATTCCATATCTTCCGTTTGTTTCTTTAACTCTTCCAATTCCTTTGCCCGTTTCTGTAATTGTTCCATTTTGGCGTAGGTCTTGGCTAAATCTGCATTAATGCGTTCCACATTCAACTGCATCCCTCCTAGTTTAATAATCTTCCAAAGCTGTAAAAATGACTCTGCCAATACGATGAATTAATCGATGCGTATTGAATCGGATCGCCACAATGAATCATCATGCCATCTCCGGCATAAATGCCTACGTGGGTTACTGGGTCACTGGTGGCATATGTTCCTGTGAAGAAAATAATGTCTCCCGGTCTTGCTTCTTCTGGACTGATTGGTTCACAAATATCGTGAATTCCCTGTGCGGTAAGCCTTCCCATGTTATAAATTCCGGAATTTGTAAATACATAGCTGACAAATCCAGAGCAATCAAAGGAAGTTTCCGGACTTGAACCACCCCATACATAAGGCATTCCCAGATATTTTTCTGCTTCTTCAAATAACCGCTGTACCGTTTCATCATCATAAGATGCGCCACCGCCATATAGACCGCCTTCTCCGGTTTCCAGATAAAAGACTGGATTGTAATAGGTATCCCCATCCATCAATTCCAGATAAAGCCTTCCGCCTGTGACCGTTTCTGCACTGGCAGTTGTTCCAATGACGGTATCTTTCGTTACCGCATCTCCTTGAGATACGGATACATTCTGCAAATGTGCGTACTTAATCTTTCTACCCTTTTTATCTCTTGTGACCACGTAGTTCCCAAAGCTATTGTCATATCCGGTACTTACAACCGTGCCATCCATGGAGGACTGTACTTCCTGTCCAGCTTTCGTATTGATTTCCACTCCTTTATGCAGCACCATTGCTCCACTTCCAGGGTCAATCAGATATCCATAAGGGATACTGATATAGGCATACCAGTTAAGCTCTATCGGTGTTTCATATTCCTGCAGATTACCTCTTACGGAATAGATCATTTTATACAGCTCTTCCTCTTCTCCACCAAGTCTTGCTCGTACCAGACTGGATAAAGGCTTTGCAGTAAGTGTTACATTTAGAACCTCTATGGTTACGGTTCTTGTCACTTCCACTGAATTTGCATTGCCCTCTGCCAGATAGCACTCCCACCTTTGGTGTCCATGTGCCGATGCCGCTGCATGATTGTCATAGTACACGTCAAATTGCACCCCGTATCGGTCAAAAGCACCTGTATCTTCTACGGTATATTCCACTCCGTTCATCACTACTTTCGTGCCCATTGGCAAAAACGGATTGGATGCATCCACCGCAATGGTATGATTTGCGGTTGGCATCACCCCACTGGCTGTTGGCCCGCCACTCCAGATACCGCAACAAATAGAACAGTTACAATACCCACTTGTGACTACCGTACCGAGGGATTCTCCCACCTGGATTGTCTCCGTTTTCGTGACGGTATCTGTGGTTTCTTCCACTTTCACACCGTACTGAGCCTCAAATAAAGCATCAATCTCACTTTTCACTTGGGAAAAAGTAAAATCCCCATACTTTGCAGTTAGATAACTGATGAGTGTATGAGGATCGTGTCCAATGGAAGCAAGGTTGTAACGGTATTCATCTTTCCCCGCATACCTGCTTTCCATGCTGTTGATATTTTGTTGTAGTTTGGCTTCCAGCTCTGTGTAGTATAGCTCCGCCTGTTCAATTTCATCTGGATCAGCCAGATAGCTGACTGCTAAAATATTTGCCATGCCTTGGGTAAACATCATCGAGCAAGAAGAAAAACTGGTCAAAACAAAGACAAGCAGCATCCCCAATGCTCCAAGGGAAACAAGCGCCGCCTTATTCCTTCCAAATATCTCACCTAGTTTCCTGGCAATCTTTCTGGATGTCCCATAAACAACTCCGGCTGACCTTGTAGCTGTCTCGCCTCCTGCTCTGCCTGCCTGATATGCCTTGCGATACTCCCGCTTGATACGCTGCTTTTGTATCATGCGATTGACAAACTTATGCTTTAACTCCGGATGCTCTGCCAAATACTTTTGATACTGATACTTCGTATTTGCCCGGTAAACCTTTTTCTCCAGACGATTGATATAGCTTTGCTGTTTTCTCTGTCCATGGTACTTTAAGTTACTATGCACCCGAAGCAGGCTCTCTCCTGCCTGTTCACTTTGATGAATCGACTGTACCGCTACATTATCCTGCTCTTCCTTCCTGATTTTGTTATGTAGCAGATTGCCTGCACTATCCCGAATTCTTGTTCCAACCTTTCCAGTCGGTGGTGTTCCTTCAAAATGCAAACGAGTTTTGACTGCTTCTACATCTTCCTGCCTTACTTGCTGCATTTTCAGCGAAGTCTTTCGCATCTGCTTCTTTCTGGCATGTTGTAATTTTTCCTGTGCCTTTTGCGCTTTCTTTTCAGATGTTTTCAAAAAATCCGGTTCTGCATCCATACTGGCATCTGCTGTTTCAGATTTTGCGTGCTTACCAAGACTTCCATCCGTTTCCATCTTGTCAAACTGTAGCCTGCTGGCTTTGACTTGTCTTTGATTATGATAATGATGGTGATGGCTGGCTTTTCTCTCACGAATAGAAGTTGCGGATTCATGAACTTCTCTCACCCGGCTGCTATGATCTTGGTATTGTTCTTGGGACTGTTTCTCTTCCGTCTGTCCACTGCCTTGTTCCGTCTGTGCTGTATCTGGATTCATCTGATTTTGCATATCTGGCGCTCTTGCATGATCCTGTTTTCTCTGCGGATTCTCGCCTGACCTGCCAAAAGATAATTCTTCCTCCGACTTTTTAAAGACTGCCTCGGATTCCCGTCCCGTAACCTTTCTTGTATCTCCTGTGGCAAGATTTTGTTCCGTCAATCCATCTCTGGACATTTTACTGACTTTCTTATCCTTTGCCTGGTATTTTTGTTCCCGCAAGGCTTCTCACCTCCATTCCTTTTGCGGGACTGCCTATGTTCTATCCTGTTTTTTCAAATCTTCCGGCTTCGTGCTCATAATGGCATAAGTCTTTGTATCCGTTGGGTATTTATCAACAAATGGAATAATGACATTTCCATAAAAAAGAAGCCCTTCCCCTTCATTGCTGTTATTTACATAGGAAAGCTGGTGTTTGGAAATGTTGAGTTTCTCTGCCAGTATCTTCTGATCTCCACTGTGCTGATTGAGCATATAGATAAAATCGCTGTTTCCAACAATGTTCTCTACCGCTAAAGAGCCAAGAAAATCCGTTACATTCTGGGTCAGTCCCGTCGGAATCCCGCCCCACTTTCTAAATCGTTTCCACATTTCCACAGAATAGTTGGCGGTCTGTGGCTGTTTTAAAAGCAAATGAAACTCATCCACATAGTAACGGGTGGATTTTTTCATTGCCCGATTGGTAGAAACCCTTGTCCACACCATATTTTGAACAATCAACATGCCCGCTTTCCGAAGCGTTGTTCCCAAATCCTTTACATCAAAACATACAATACGGTTCTTCATATCCACATTTGTTCTATGGTTAAAGACGTTCTGTGAGCCTGTAACATACAGTTCCAAACAGTTGGCAATTCGCTTTGCTGCATCGTTCTTTTCCGCATAGTAATTTAAACGGTCTAAGAAATCTTTAAGTATCGGCATATTCTCCGGTTGTGGGTCATGGAATAAAAATTCTTCATAAATATCCTTAATACAGTGGTCAATGATGGACACTTCATCTCCATCCAGTTCTCCATTGTTTGGCTTTTTCATAATCATTTCACAAAACGAAGCAATGAACTCTGATTTATCTGCGATAATGGTATCTACATCTTCCACATCTCCATTGATCCGGTATTTCTCTGGGTGGTAAATAACATCTAAATTCACATCCATTGGATTAATGTAATCCGTGCTCTTTGCACTGATTTTCACTACCTGACCTTTGAGTGCCTGTACCAGTGGGTAATATTCTCCCTCTGGATCGCAGACCACGATATCGTCGTTGGTAATCAAAAACACGTTCAAAATTTCCCTCTTTGCGCTGAAGGACTTACCAGAACCCGGTGTTCCAAGTACTAAACCATTTGGATTTTTCAGTTTCTTTCGGTCAACCATAATCATGTTGCTGCTTAGTGCATTTAAGCCATAGTAAAGTGCTTCCCCATCCTGGAACAATTCCTGTGTGGTAAAAGGGACAAAAATAGCTGTTGACGTTGTGGTCAGCAGCCTGTGTATTTCCGTCTGATTGATACCAAGTGGCAGAGAGGACATAAGTCCCTGCTCTTGCAGGTATTGTACCCGGCGGATGTTATTATTATATTTTTGTGCAATTCCCGTTGTCTGGTAGACGATGTTATCCAGCTTTTTCTTTCCATCTGCAGTATTCATAAGCAGAAACGTTACCTTAAACATCTTTTCATTTCTGGATTGTAATTCATCCAAAAGACTCTGCGCTTCTTCTCCATAGGTGCTGATATCCGTTGGAATGATATCCATATCGTATCCGCCTCGTACTGCCTTTTTTTGTTCCTCAATCTTCATTTTCTGAATATTGGATAGGGTGCTCTTTAAACTCTTAATTGCCACCTTCGGGTCAATAGGCTGTACATGGATGTTGATAATCAAGTTTTCTTCCATATCGAGGAAATCTGCTAACATCTTGTCGGTCAGCTCTGGTGCAGTGATCTGTAGATAGGACACACAACCAAAGGTCTGTCCCATACGAAAATAGCTGTCATTTCTAAAATCAAATCCGGTTGGTGCAATAAAATCTTTTGTACCAAGTCCGGTTTTTGCCACCATGCCATAATGAAAATGAAATGGCTCTTTGGTGTCCCCATTCATAATATCATGAAGCATTTTCAATCGCTCTACACCATTTAGAGGCTTTGCCATTGCGCCCAAGGCTTTGAAATTATTGAGGATATCCATTTCAATCCGCTCTAATCTTGATTTCGCAGTTTTCAAGTTCTCTGCATGAATACTAAAGGTAATGTACTTCGTCTTAACCAGTCCATTGTTTCCTTTTGCAAGCTGCATTTTCAGCATATCTGCATACTCTTTTCGGATATCGTCAAAGTCATCCTCCCGAAGTGGGATATCAATGGATTTTACATACTCCTCAAAGTTGACCTGCTGATTCAGGAAGGTAATCTGGAACTGGATGGAGCTGTCAAAGTAATTTAAAAACTCACAATAATTCTCAAAGATGGTCGTCTTATCCTCATTTTGTGCCAACTGGTAATTGATATCAAAAAACTGAATGGTTTTGGAGAAGAACTGGTCTGCCATCTGGCAGATACCATCTCTGTATATTTCCTTATAGGGAATGCTTTCCTGTGCAGTATGAGGAATTTTCTGTTTCTGCTGTTCGGCTTTTATCTTTCTTAATTCTTTCAGCCTTTGCTTTTCCTCTCTTGTCAGCGGAGGTGCATTCCTTTTACTGATTCTATTTTCAGACGAATCTTTTGCAGTATCCTGTCTATTTCTTATGGTCTGCTTTTTTCGAGAAGTGGAATAATTTTCTCGCTTCTCTGGCTTCTTTTGCTTTTTTCTCAAGCCTTGCACCTTCTTTCTCTATTTTGCTCTGCGCAATCAATCGGTCATAAAAATTTTCTGAACGGTATACCCTGACACCTGGTCTTCTAAATTTCTGATTGATCATATGCAGTATTATTTTTTCTGCCGGGAACCCATCTTTTTCATACATTGCCAAAAAGAAAAATGGCAGCATCAAGATAACCATTAGAGTTGCCGCTATATCGGTTCCGATTGTTGATTTGGTTAAAAAGTAGACTGGTAATCCGCACAGTCCAGCAAGGGAAAAGCAGATTAGTTGTCTTTTTGTTAAATTAAGTGCCACTTTGGTCTTGACCTTCGACAAGTCCTTTGGCACTGGTACATATGCCATAATTTTCCTCCTAATGTGCATTAAAGATTGATTTTGATAATGAGCCTGTCTTAAACAAGCTAAAGCATAAGATAACGGTATACGCTGCCACAGACCAGATGGCTGTGTGAATGTTGTCCGCTACCGTAATATTGTTTACAAGCACAGCGTATATGGCGACACACACCATCATAAAAAATCCCTGGAATCCTAATGCCAGTAATGCTCTAACATAGTTCTGTCCAATACTTCCCCATTCCCGGTTTGTAAATGTCGCAAACGGTATTGGGGATACAGATACATAAAGGTATATTTCTATCATACGACCAAATAAAATGACGGTGATCAGTACGGATATGATTTTCATACATAGGCTTACTATCATGGTTTCAAGTCCCAGTCCAAGCAGTTCTCCTATACTCATAGATTCCGCTGCTGTATCCAGAATTGTTTTTAGAGCGTCCGCCACATCTATGCTTGCCCCTCCGTTTATAACGCCTCCGGCATTAGCAACCACATGATTTGCCACATCAAAAATTGCCATGGCGATATCAAAGGTATGGGTGACCAGATAGACTGCCACCCACATCTTGAATATGTACTTAAAGAACATGAACGTGTCCATATCGTGCATATTGTTCTTCTCCATAATCATGGAGATTAGTTCATAGCACAACACAAACGTGATTATCATCCCCGCGACGGGGACAATGACACTATCCGATAGATTTTTAATCATAGAGAAAATGCCACTGTTCCAACTTTGGGGACTTTTGCCTACTTCCGCTGCGATTGTGCCTACTTTGGTATTCACGTCCGTAAACATGGTTTCTAGGTTCGACGATATCCACCCCAGCAGAAGTTCCTTTATGAACTCTGTAATTTTTTCAATAATCCCTGACATCTACTTAACTAAACAGGCTTGATAACTGTGGAATCAGATTGATTCCAATCAGCACAATGCCACCGCCAGCCATTAACTGTTTTATGCCCTGACTTTTTGCGCCTGGGTTGTCATTTCCATACCCTTCGAGCAGATTGATAACACCCCATGCAGCAAGTCCCGCTCCGATGGCACACACCAGTGTCTTTAATGTTGTAATTGCAGTTGTAAAAAATCCCATAATTTATATCCTTTCTTTTCAAAAATCGAAAGGCAATGGCTATAATAATCCTGCCTTCTGTGTTAAAATGAAGGCAGGATTTATCCTTTTGGAAAGTCCTGCAAATGGCAGCCGATACTTTCATTTTCGACGATGGGGTATCGGTTGTTCTTTTTTCCAATCAGATCGCATTGCTTCTTTCCTCCACTTTCCGACAATTTGTCGGGAAGTTTCTAATTAACAGGTTACATCTCGTAAATCTCCACCTCATTATTTGGCTTTAATACGAGTTTGGTGCTTAGATACTGTTCAATATCAAAGCGGTTCTTCTTGTCATAATCGGACAGGAATCTGTACTGCTTATGCTTTGTAATATCATATTTATTTGAGAAAAAAGGTCTCACACCTCTAAGCTGCATAATACATTTCCCACCATCCATGACAGCAATTTCATCCTGGCTCATAAGCTCCTTGCCAGTCTTTTGATAGTTCAGTCCATAGGAACGCTGTGAACCTCTGGTAT
>JAUNBT010000496.1 GCA_030526985.1 Lachnospiraceae bacterium
ATACGATAAAAGGAATGCTACTTCTCTTCTAAAAACGGCGCAGGTGTACTTGGAATGCTGGAAAAATACACAGAAGACGGCTGAATTATTACATGTACACAAGAATACATTGTATTATCGGCTACAGCGTATAGAGGCATTGTGTGGAATTAAATTTGAAAACAGTAACACCTGTTTCGGAATGCTGATGACTTTTAAGCTTATGAAGTATAATCAATAACAAAAGAGAGTGTTTGGGCGTTCGCACATACGCACTCCTTTGATTTTAGACGGATGCCTATTCATGAAACACACTTCTGTTTGATAAAATGAAGTTAACAAGAAAACGGAAGGAGTAATGTAAAATGGCTAATTCAGAAGACAAGATTTTAAAATTTGCACCTTATGTAAACAATACGATTCCCAACACAGCAGTGTTTGTAAGTCCGGAGGGTATTTTTATGCCCATGGAAGATGGAAAATGGCCGGTGCATCCTTTTGCATTTGACACATGGTATAAGGAGAATCTTAGCTGGCATGATACCAGTTATATTCATGCGGGCTTAAATCCATTTGTTCGATTTAAAATCCATGGTAAAGATTTTATTCCCTATCTGGAAGCAGTGAGCGTAAATACGTTTCGTAATTTCCCAATAGGATTCGGGTGTCAAAAGGTCATTGACCAGTAACACCATATATTATATTGTACCTTGAAAATTTAACACGATATAGGAAGAATCCTCAATATTTGATATAATTGTATTATCAATAATTGAGGTGATTCTAAATGGCTTTTGTAAAAAATGATGCTCAGCAAATAAAACTCATGGATAGCACTTTTAATCTTACAGACAGAGAACGAAGGTTTCTTGAAAAATCTTGGGCCAAGGACTTTGCAGAAAAAATTTTTCCTAACATTCGTGAGGAAGATTTCGCTCAGTTATACAGTTCTGCTTATTCAAGACCAAACACTCCGGTTAATGTCATTGTTGGTGCTCTCATTCTAAAAGAAGCACTTGGCGATACAGATGATGAACTGGTGCAAGCTCTTATGTTTGATATCAGATATCAATACGCACTTCACACAACGAGTTTTGAAGAACAGCCTTTAAGCGACCGTACATTAAGTCGTTTTCGTGCAAGATGCCTCGCATATGAAACCGAGACCGGTATTGATTTGATACATCAGTGTGTAGTTAGTCTTGCAAAAGAAATCTCCGATTTCATGCAGTTAAATCCTAGTATGCAGCGAATGGATAGTTTAATGATTGCTGCTCATATCCGAAATCTTTCGCTGCTAGAGCTTTTTTATACCTGCGTCTCAAACCTGGCAAAAATTATGGACCAACGTGGAGTTGAACTACCTGAAGCACAAAAGCATTACGTTGAAAAAGATGATTATAATGCATTTATCTATCATCAGCGTGAGCTTGATGTAACGGAAAGAACTCTGTTGGTCATGCATGATGCAGAAACATTACTTCATCTGTGCAATGGTAATTTTGATGACACAAGTGATTATCAACTCCTCATCAGACTCTTAAATGAGCAAACAATTTTTGATGATGATGGTCGTCGCCGGCTTCGCAAAAAGGAAGAAATTGAATCACCTTCCAAAGTATTACTGAATCCTTCAGATCCCGATGCTACTTTCCGTTCAAAAGCTGGAGAAAAACACATCGGTTATGTTGGAAATATAACCGAAACTGTTGGTGAAAACTGCAGTGTAATAACTGATTATGCGTATGAGCAAAATGTGTACAGTGACAGTCAGTT
>JAUNBT010000497.1 GCA_030526985.1 Lachnospiraceae bacterium
GGGTAATGGCTGGTTCGACCAGTAAGATGACACCTGCAGCTATCAGCAGAAACAATAGAAAGCCTGAAATAATTCGATCGGCTTTGGTTCTTTTTAGAATTGTCTTTAATATCCTTAGTTTCTTCATTTAAATCCTCTTTCACCCATAACAAATCGAGAAATGGGATTTTATATTTTCAATGTATATGCAGAAATTTCATTGTAATAAATGGGTAACTTGATTATTGAATTTATATAATTATAGTGTATAAGGTAGCAATTTTCAAGGAACTTTCGGAAAGTGAGAAAGCGTCGGAGTGCGACAACTTTCTCCTACTTTTTGAATACTAGACAAAAATAGTCAAATAACTATTGACAAATGAAAAAAAGATTGATAAAATAATGTCAATAAGAAAACAAACAAAAATAGTCCAGTTTTAAATTTAAGGAGGAATCATTATGAATCAGTGTTTCGGATGTACCACATGTAAGAGTGCAGATAAACCATTAGAAGGCTACATTGCAAAATTACCTATGGAGACTTCTCATCATAGAGTAGAAAGTCAGAGTACCAAATGTGGATTTGGTTTACAAGGAGTCTGTTGCCGTCTTTGTTCCAACGGTCCTTGTCGTATTACACCAAAAGCGCCAAGAGGAATCTGTGGTGCCACAGCGGATGTAATCGTTGCCCGCAATTTCTTAAGAGCAGTAGCTTCCGGTTCTGGATGTTATATACATATTGTGGAAAATACCGCATTGAATGTATTGAAAACAGCTCAGTCGAAAGGTGTAATCAAGGGTGAGAAGACCTTGGATCGTCTTGCAAAATTGCTTGGTGTAGAGAGTGAAGATAAATATGAGAAAGCAGAGAAAGTCGCTCAGTTAGTATTGGATGATCTGTACAAACCAGAATACGTGCAGATGGAATTGGTGGAGAAATTAGCTTACGGCCCACGTTTGGAAAAATGGAAAGAGCTGGGAATCATGCCAGGTGGAGCAAAAGGTGAAGTATTCCACGGGGTAGTAAAATGTTCCACCAACTTAAACTCAGATCCAGTGGATATGTTCACAGACTGCTTGAAACTTGGAATTTCCACAGGACTTTATGGCCTGACTTTGACTAACCTGTTAAACGATGTACTCCTTGGCGAGCCAGAACTTCGTATGGCACCAGTTGGGCTTCGTGTGATTGATCCGGATTACATTAACATTATGATTACCGGACATCAGCATACGATTTTCGTGGATTTACAGGAGAAATTAAGAAGTCCGGAAGCGATTGCTAAGGCACAGGCTGTGGGCGCAAAAGGTTTTAAATTAGTTGGATGTACCTGTGTTGGACAGGATTTGCAGCTTCGTGGAGCTCATTATACCGATATTTTCGAAGGACATGCTGGAAATAACTACACCAGTGAAGCAGTACTAGCTACTGGTGGGATTGATGCGGTATTATCAGAATTTAACTGTACCTTACCTGGTATTGAGCCAATCTGTGATGAACTGAAGATCAAACAAATCTGTCTGGATGATGTGGCGAAAAAAGCCAACGCAGAGATGAAACCATTTGTATTTGAAAAAAGAGAAGAACAGAGTCTGGAAATCATTGATGAGATTCTGGAAGCATACAAAGAGAGAAGAGGAAATGTTCCAATGAATCTCTTCCCAGACCATGGAAATGACGATTCCCTTACTGGTGTCAGTGAAGTATCTTTGAAAAACTTCTTAGGTGGAAATTGGAAACCATTGATTGATTTGATCGTATCTG
>JAUNBT010000498.1 GCA_030526985.1 Lachnospiraceae bacterium
GTATCTTGTTATCAATTAAGTTATTCAAGTCCTTTCTGGTATCTCAATCGCTTTATCTCAATATTTTTCTGTAATAATTATGTTTTTACATGTAAAAACATAATTATTTTATACCTTTGCAAAAAGAAAAAGAATGAAATCGTTCAGATCAAATATAATAAGGCAAATAGAGACTATTCCTGAAGGAAAGATATTTACCTTCTCCGACCTTGATTTTCCTGTCGAGAAATTCTCAAACGTGGCAGTTATCCTTTCGGGGTTAGCAAAGGAGAAGAGGCTGGTTAGGGTGGAAAAGGGCGCATATTATCGTCCAAAACAATCAAGTTTGGGATTGGGAGTACTACCCGTATATCAGGACGAACAATTGAATTACTTGACCCGTAAATTAGACGGATACCTTACCGGAACCTATATCTATAATAAGATGTCGCTCACGGAGCAGGTTTCATCTGTAATAACCATTGCTGCTCCTCAACCTGTACGTCCGTTCAGGTTCAAAAAATTATCGGTTGAATGTGTGAAATCTTATGCAGATACGCCGGATGATGAAAACACATTGTATCTGCTCCGTTTATTGGATGCGATTAAAGATTTGAAGTATATTCCGGGAACAACTCCACAACAAGCCTATGATAGAATATTTGCTTTACATATCTCGCAGTTATCCCCGGTAAACCTTGAAAAAATTGTATCTTTGGCTATAAATTATCCTCCTAGGGTTCGGAAAATATTGAGCGATATGCTGAAAAAGGATAATCGCTTCGATTTGAGCAAACAGCTTGTAAATACGATTTGTCCGACCACACGGTTCGATTTACCATATAAAACAATATAGTGTTGATGAATTTACATTTAGATAACGTGGCTTTAGGGAGTTGATTGAACAATATACAAGGCGTTGGGATATGAACAGAAACCTTTTATCAGGAAAAAATCCGTAGTGCCCCAAAACATCCCTAAAAAATGAATCCCAAGCTATACAGAAAATTAACTCAACTTTAAGCTGCAATGTGGGTTAATTCGCGTGTCCCAGCCCCAAGATACGTTTCTTGGGGTAAGCCCAAATCAAGGTAATCAACCTTCCAATCGGGGAATGTCATACGTCTCTGGCGTACAATACAGTTTATGAAAATATTAGTCTCTTTTAAATCTGTAATTCTCTTTTACTGTTGAGCCAATGTTTGAAAAAAGGGTCATCAAATTCAAAAGATTTATTTTTCACAAGATAACCATTTGTTAATAAGCGCTTTATTCCGCTATACACCGTGCTTGTCGCTAATGGTACTGTATCTAAACTGTCGTTTTTCGACAACGCAATCAGTAGTTTTTTGTCTGTTTTGTTTATTGTGTTCCAAAGCCGTTCATAGTCCGTGTCGTGTATTTGGATGATACTGACAATCGCTGAATTAAGCGTGTTGTTTGAATAATCGCTTTTTTCTAGATAAAACCAGCAGTAAAATGCGAGTTGCTGAGTGTAGTATGGGTGGCAGTCTGTGAATTTGAGAATTTCTGCCGACAATTCATCACTTTTAGTGGTAATTCTCTCAAACCGCTTTGTGAGATAGTCATAAAAATCGGCATAAGGAATTTTTTTGAGTTGCATCAGATAGCCAAAGTGATAAAACGGCGATTTTTTACTTTCAAAAATGGCTTTCATCATTGATTCCAGACTACCGAGAAAGAGATAATTTACATTTTTATGATACTGAATTACAGAACGGAACTGTTTTAAAAGATATT
>JAUNBT010000004.1 GCA_030526985.1 Lachnospiraceae bacterium
TCTCTATTTCGCAAATATCTTAACATCTCTTTGAATGTGGCCATTTATTCACGTCCTTTCTAAAATTATTATACACAAAATGTGGTCAAAAATCAATATAAAAATTCACAAAAAGTGGTTGACAAATGTACACGAATCGTGTATTCTATAAATGAACACGAAACGTGAGCGAAAGGCGGTGAAGATTTTGAATTTAGATACTACTGAAATGGCAAAAAAACTTGTTGAATTAAGAGGTGATAAAACTCAAGATGAAGTAGCGAAAGACCTTGGAATTAGCAAATCTGCTTTGTCAATGTACGAATTGGGAAAAAGGATTCCAAGGGATTCGGTTAAACTAAGATTTTCTGAATACTACAAAAAAAGTGTACAGTTTATTTTTTTTAATTTAAAAGAACACTAAACGTGACCACAAATTAATAGGTAAACAGTAGAAATTATAAACCACTCTCAGAAAGGAGCTGAAAACAATGCCGAAAATCAAAAGAGAAGGAAATTTGGTCCTAGACGATGAGACCAGAAAACTCATCGCTGGGTCCATGGCTATGAAGCGGTGGACAAGGGCAGAAACAGGAAAAGCGATAGGAGTAAAGTACTCGACACTATCGCAAAAGATTGCTTCCCCTAATACATTTACGTTAGGGGAGCTTCGGGAGCTGGCAAAGAAATTTGGCTGGACCCCAGAAGAAGCAGGCAGGATGATAACAAGATGAAAAGGTTGTGCCGTCTGCCGTCCCCGCCAAGGTCTACCCTCAACGAAGCTTCCCTTGGCCATAAATTAGTAACTCCTCATGTTGTACATATAGATTTGTTTTGTAACGGGCGGGGACAGCAGGCGGCACAATAGGAAATCAGATAAAAAGGAGGAAAGTAATGAAACTAGAGGAAAAGAGGAGCGAATACACTCTAAAAAGAAAGGAAGCACTGGATACATTCCGTATATTCATCAAAGAATGTGCAGAAAAAGGAATGACGGTCCAGCAAATACGAATTATCGGAAATAATGCAAAAGGCGAAGTAGACCGCATTATTTCCGATGCAGAAAAAGAAATGGTAATTATTCCAGATCTGTCCGAGCTTCTAAAATCGAGTTTCTGATTCCTTTTAAGAGGCTACGGTATTTCATTGCATATTCAAAAGCATTTGATTCATCGATGATAATGTCTTTCTTCTGAAAATATGCGATTGTAGCAGCAACTGCAAGATCATGCGTGCGTTGTTCAATGCTTAAATCTTCATACATAGAATTGCTCCTTTCTTTTATATTAGGCATGGCAGTGCCTATAAAAAGTATAGGAGCATAAGGGAAGAATTGCAAGCAGGGAAAAATTAAGCTATTAAGAATAATTAAAACAATGGAGGAAAAATGGAAAACAAACAAAGAATATGTTCAAGACTATTAACAGTCTTGCAGGCTACGAGAGACTTGGAAGACATTATCGCCCTTATTTACTTCGATGAGCAGGAAGTAGTGTGCGCATATTTTGCGAACGGGGGCGTGAAAAGAATAAACGTATGTGCCGATTCCGGCATAGCGATGGTAAAAGACATTTTAAAACAGATTGTGTGAGGAGGGAACGATATGAAACTGGAAACGTGGAACTTGATCAACGCAGCACTAAAGACACCAATAATTCTATACATAGTAACGGTAAAAGCACCGGAAGTGAGGAGTCTAATAGAAAGCGTACCCATATTTATTGCGTTGATTCTCTGTCTAGCCGCCATAGTAACGGATTTGGAGGCGGCAGATGCAACAAAAGAGCTGCAGCATGACTTGGACATGTTAAAAAGAAAAATAAAAAAGAACCCGTGACAAAAAGTCTAGCCGGACTACACGGGTTCCAAACAAACGGCATACTTGCGTTTATTTGATTGTATCAAACGAAACGCTGTATGTCAATTTTTTCACCCAAAATGGGCCTTGGGGGCTTGTAATGGGTATTAACAAAGGAACGATACCATGAAAAAGGGATACAGTGAGATTGACTACGAAAGTGAATACAATAAGCAGGTGGAAAAGTTAGAGGAGTATGAGCTTAAGAATCTTTTAAAGAAAAAGGAAGCCCCATACCTCTACAAGACCAAAACAATAACATCTGGGAAGCTGACAGAGGTGGAGATATTTCCTGTATTTAAGTACAAGCGGGACAGGCCCCGCAACAAGGAAAAGAAGACCAAACAGTCCCAGTGGAACTTGAATGATAAAAATGCCAGGAAAAAGTTCATCCGGTACTTATGCACCAATTTTGCCAACAAGGACTACTGGTGCACATTTAATTATGCTGAGCCTCCAGAGAGCATCGAAGAAGCAGAAAAGAACATGAAGAACTATATCCGGAGGCTGAACTACCGGAGAAAAAAAGACGGGCTGCCATCGGCCAGATATATGTATATCACGGAGATAGGGAGCAAAGGACGGGTACATCACCACCTCGTTATAGATGGACTGGTGGACAGGGATACCATAGAGGACCTGTGGACGCTGGGAAAAAGAAATCATGTAAGAAGGCTGGAGGAGGATGATTTTGGACTGACAGGACTCGCCGCGTACCTGTCAAAGGATCCGAAAGGGCGAAAAAGGTGGAAAGGCTCAAAGAACCTGAAAAAACCAAAGGAAACGGAGAACTACAGCCGATTCCGGAAGAACCGAGTAAGAAAGATGGCGAGGAATCAGAACAGTATAGAGACAGAGCTGAAGAAAGAAGCCCCGTATAAGAATCTTAAATTTTTGGATGCAGATGTGAGATGGAACGGAGTAAATGGCCTGTTCTATATTTACGCAAGGATGGTGAGGAAAGAATGACAGAGGAGCAGATGACACTGGAAGAAAAAGAGATGTGGAAGAACGCATGGAGCTTCCCACCGGAAGTAAAGGTACGTGGAAAGATCATAAGTGTAAAGGAAACCACACAGCAGAACTACTATCTCTATGAAAGTGAAATAGAGGGAATCTACTGGTATGAATCCGATGGGGACATAAGAAGGCGGCAGGAAGTAAGGGAATATAATACAAAGCGAAAAATGGAAAGGAGAAGACGAAGAGGATGGTGAACATCTATATAGACAGCGATGTAAAAGGGGTGAAGGGAAAAGGCTGGTATGGATATGTCCTTGAGTGGAAGCAGGGAAACGAGATACTGTTGACGACAGATGGATTTGCCCCGATAGAGGACACCAGGAACAGGATATTTCTAAAGGCCACAGTCGAAGCCATGAGCCGTATAAAACGCCCAACGGAACTGTATATCTATGAGCCGTGCGGATATGTGTCGGAAACGATAAGGACCGGAAAGCTGGAGGAGTGGTTCCTGCAGGCATGGATAAAAGGAGACGGCCATGAAATAAAAAACAAGGACCTCTGGACACAGCTCCTTCCACTGGTGAAACAATGGAAACCACAAATGAACACAGGGACACATTGCTATTCCGAATGGATCCGGCAGGAGATAGAGAAGAAGAAAGAAGGGAACAAAGAAGATGGAATTAAGTGACACGGGGCTAAGACTAATGGAAGAAGACAGATTCGGCATCATGGAAAAACACCATATCGTCTTCCGGAGTCGTGGAGGCTGTGACTATGATATAAATATCATCCGGCTCCCATCGGCATTTCATAAGGGCAGGAACGGCCCGCACAACAATAAAAATACAGACCTGGTATTAAAATGCGAAATGGAAAGACAGCTTTGGGAAGCTTTCCCCCGCAGTCATTACAGCATCGGCGCTGTGATACGAACACTGCAGCCATGGAACAAAAAGAGCCGTCAAAAGATAGAGAACCAGATTAAAAAGAATAATGTCTGTACCTCAAAGGGATACAAGAGGGAAGACATTGTAAGGACACTGATGGGAGGAAAACTGTATGGATAATATGGACGCTGAACTCAACTTTCTTTTGAATGCAGGATGTTCACGCATACGACATTCGACGGAACTGTGCCAGATACCGGACGAGGCACTTCAAAAGGCAGTGGAGATATTAGAGGAAAGAGGAAACAACAAGACGAGGCTGAATGCGATAAAGAGAGAGATACAGGCGAGACAAACGGAAGAAACAAAGAAAGAAGGACCGGGGACCATTGAATGGCGGCGGGATTTTGGGAGACAGTGGGAAAGAGCTTGCAGGAGACTTAGACCAAAGGAGGCCGTAAACAAAAATGATTAAAAAAATCATAAAAGAAATCATAGATATGTCCGGAAATTATTCCGGCTATGACATTTTTACGGATTGGATCAAGGCGACGGCTATAGCAATGAGCAACCAGAGTGATATTTTTCGGGGAGAGATCTGGAGAAAGAGGGAACAGGACTATATGGACATTGTTCGTAAACATGGAAAGGACAATATACTTCGTTTTGCCAACATGACAGGCATGTTGGCCGTTGCCCTTGAAGATGATATGGAAGATGTCCTGGGTCGTATTTACATGGAAGCAGGATTTGGAAGTAAGCATACGGGACAGTTCTTTACTCCTTTTCACGTGAGCAAATTAACGGCAGATATTGCACTGGAGCTCAATCAAAGAGCAAATAATGGGAAGATAGAGCTGTCAGAGCCTAGCGTTGGTGGCGGTGGCATGATTATCGCTGCAGCAAGGACATTAAAAGAGCGAGGTGTAAGGTACCAGAAAGTCCTGAGCGTTACCGCGCAGGACTTGGATTGGAAAGGCGTGTATATGTCTTATGTACAGTTCGGTCTTTTAGGCATCGATGCAACAGTGATACAGGGAGATACACTTTCCGGTGACCGCCCAGGTCCAGAGTATATATATTATACTCCTGCAAGAAAGGAGATGCTTCTTTAATGACGGATGAGCGTGAAAAACTGATAAACGATTTATATATGCTCATAGCGTCAAAAGTGGACGATATGACGGATGTAAAAAATGAATTGTACATTTTGATATCAAAGTATGAAATAGTAAGCCGCTGCACAGATATCGTAGAAATAAAAGAAGACCGGAATGAGCGATTGCTGCAACAGTTTCTGATTGCTAAAACGGTAAAGGGCCTGACAAAGAGAACTTTAAAATATTACAGAACAGAGCTGGGAAGAATATTACAGGTAATCAATAAAACGGTGGATGATATCACAGCAGATGATATAAGGATATACTTGGCACAAAGGAAAATAAGAGACAAGGTGACAAAAACGACGATTGGAAATGACTATCGGGTATTAAGTGCCTTTTTCGATTATCTTTACAAAGAGGAAATCATAAAAAGCAATCCGATCTACAAAATAGATTCGCCGAAGAAAGAAAAAACGAAGAAAACAGCATTGACTGACTTAGAAGTTGAATTGCTTCGAAATGCGTGCAGGGACGAAAGAGAAAAAGCGATATTTGAAATTCTTTTATCAACTGGGTGCAGGGTAACAGAATTAGTATCCATCATGCTTACAGATATTGATAACAATAAAATATTGGTACACGGAAAAGGGGAAAAGGACAGATATGTATACCTGAATGCAAAAGCAGTTATCGCGACTGAAAAATATTTAGCACAAAGAAAAGATGATAGTATCTGGTTATTTCCGTCCGGAAAAACAGCGTTTATAAAGGAAAAGAAAAAAGGATATAAAAAGAAAGAACTGGAATCATGGTGGAAGTATTTTCCGGAGTTTATAGAAAACAGACCTTTAAATATAGGGTCGGTCCAGGTGATGATGAGAAAAATGGCTAAAAGAGCGGGCGTTGAAAGGGCAAATCCCCATAAATTAAGGAGGACATCCGCTACAAACGCATTGAGACATGGAATGCCAATAGAACAGGTATCAAAAATGCTGGGACATGAGCAGATATCAACAACGCAGATATACTTAGATCTGGCAGAAGATGAGCTGGAGCAGGCACATAAGAAGTATGTTGTTTAGGAGGGAAGAAGAACATGAAAAAGTTTGGAACTTTTGAAAGCAGTGAGGAACTAAACAAAGCTGCAGAAGGGCTTCTGCAGGAAGGAGACTTAAAGAGCCTTAAGGAACTGGCTAAAGAAAACGGAATACCAGGTGGGATGGTAACAGGATTCATTGAGGGGAAAGGACCTTTTTCGGATCCAGTCACAGCGGCGATAGGTAAACTGGAAACAGAACTGGCCGAATTTGATGAAACGGCAAAAGGATATATGTCAAGGCTGGTGGAATATCTGACATCAAAATGTGAAAAAGAAAAATTTGCAGAGGAAGTCATGAAAAAAGACCGGACATTAAAGAATTTTGAAAAGATGTGGCTGAAAGAAGCAAAATCTAGGGTAAAGGTCCGGAAGGGGCAACAGGTCGTGTGCATGACGGAACCGGAAGTGTTCCAGGAAGCCAGAAGATTTTTCGGAAAGGGGCGGTATCCATGGAAAAAGCAAAAGTAATACGGGAATTTCCCATAGTCAGGAGATGGACGACGGCCCTGAATGAAATAGACCTGCATTGCTTCTGCTATGACCACATTGTATGGTCGGTGGCAGAACTGTATCCATGCGGAAAATATGACCCAACATACCGTATATTCATGGACGTAAGAGGAAAAGAATACTTCACGCAAGATTTGACAGATACAAAGCAAAAATATACCACGATGGACATTCAAGGGGCAGCAGGCTGGAACTATTGGAAGAAGTATCTGCCCATGCAGGGAAGACAGGACACGATAAAAGTATTGTCACAGCACCTCTTCGGGACAGAAGACATAATGCAGGGAATTCTAATGTTCCAAAATAAGGTCCACAAAAAGAGAATAGAGGAAAAAACGAAAGAACTGACCATAGAGAGCTGGATGGTAGAGGCAGCAGGCAGAAAGTTACCAAAGAAATTTGAAAAATGGGCAAGGAGTACGCTCGAACCGGAACGGTATGCCTTTGTGAACAAAATAGGTGAGACTGCCCAGTGCGAATGCGGCCGGCTTATTCCGGCCGGGAAGTATGGCCAGATAGGAGAGTGCCCTTCCTGCGGCAAGGTTAAATACCGGTATATACGGGAAGGCTTTAACTGCCGGATAGAAGTACGGAAAACAGCACATGCAATACAACCGTATGGGGATGGTATCCTTGTTCGTACATGGAGCTATGTAAAAGACTATATAAAAAATAAAGCAAGATACCATCTCCGGGAAAAGAACAGGATATTTTATCAGTCGGGAAAGAAAACGGTCTATACAAAAGTATGGTGCGATGATTTGCGGAAAAGAGAATGGAGAAAATGTTCAGAGTATTCGTCATATGGCTACGGTGCGGAAGAATGGCTGTATCCGTATAATTTAAGCGAAGTACAAAAGGGAACGTTTCAATATGCTGCTTTAGACCTTTATGCGGCAGGTCCAGTAAAGTTGATCAAATATCTGGATAATTATTTGAAGACTGAACTGGTAGAGAGCTATGTAAAGCTGGGCCTTAGAAAGCTGCTGAACGATACGGTCCCGAACATTAGAGGACAAAAGATAAAAGAGGAGACGGGTCTGAACAGTGATGAATTAAGGTTATTCCGGAAATATGACTTTGGAAGCCAGGAAAAAAGGCTATGGAACAAACTGAAAGAAGCCAATATCCGGGTGACGGAAGAAGAGTTCCTGTTTTTTAGACTGTTCGACCAGATACATAAATTGGTGGAATGCTTGAAAGGAACGACCCCAAAACGTCTGATCCGGTATCTGAAGCAGGAAAAGAGGAGCTTCAAGTGGCCGACACTGCTAGAAAGATACGATGATTATATCAGGATGGCAAAAGCGTTAAATTATGACCTGAATGATGAGTTCGTCCGCTTCCCGAAGAATATAAAGCTCGCCCATGACCTGGCGGTAGAAGCTACGAATGAAATGGAACTCCAAAAAGAGGCAATAAAAAATAAACAGAAAGACAAGAGAATAAGAGCCATGGCAGATTTAAGGAAACAGCTCTATACCATGGAATCGAAGAACTACATGGTGCTGGTACCAGAAAGCAGTCTGGACATAATCCGGGAAGGACAGAAGCAGCACCATTGCGTGGCGAGCTATGTAGACCGTGTGGCAGACGGGGAAACGACCATATTGTTCCTGAGGAAAAAAGAAGATCCTAAAGAGGCATTTTATACAATCGAAGTAAGGAAAGGAAAGGTAATACAGTGCCGTACCAAATACAATGGTCCTAAAACGGAAGCAGTAGAAAAGTTCATGAAGCAATTTGCACTAGTCATAAAAGAAAGGTGGGAACAATATGCAGGAGATGTATCATCAGATTACTCTGGACGAGTGGGCTGATATAAAAGAAAAGATTAAAAGGAATCTGTATAATATCGCCGAGTCCTATGTGGTAATTGGCTATAATTTAAAGATAGCAAGGGACAAAGAACTATACAGACAGGATGGATACCCCAATATGGAGGAATTTGCCCGTCAGGAGTTCGGAATATCCAAAACGGCCGTATCCCGGTTCATAAAGATTCAGGAACGTTATGCCGTAGGAGAACAGTTGAGACCGGAATATCAAGGCTTTAAACAAAGCGTACTTGCAGACATGCTTTCCTTGACTCCGGAACAGGAAAAACTAATCACAAAAGACACGCCCAGAGAAGAAGTAAGGGAACTTCGAAGGTTCGAAAAAGAAGAACCGAAAGAAACAATAGGCATAGAAGGAGCCATAGTGAGGTTTCTGGCCAGTGACCCGGAGACTTACGAAGAAATATTAGAGGAAGACGATATAGAAGAGCGTGTGGACATCCTGAACCCGTCCGGCAGCAGGACATATAAACAAGGCGACGTATATCTATGGTTCTATGATTTTAATACCGGAGTAAAAGCGAGGAACTTTGGTCGCACCGATACGATGGAAATGAGCTGGGAGAGATTATTCGAGATGGTAGACGACCTGCAGGAGCGTATTGAGAAAGAAATCCACAAAAAGACAGTAAAAAAAGTGGAAGAACAGCCGGAAAAAAAGGAAGTATCCACAACAGACCAAAAAAGCCGCGAGACAAAGCAAATATGCGGTATTCCGGCTCCTGAGGAAGACAAAAAAGAAGAAAAAAATGAACAAAAAGAGGAATTAATACAAAATAACAACAAAAATGGGAATGAAAATGCCGAAAAACAGCCCATCGAAAAGCCCGAAGCTAAGAAGCAAACATGGGAAAAAGTTGCGCCAGCGCAACCGATGGGAACAATGGAAGAAACAGGAAGCAAAGAACCGGACATTCCGGAAGAGAATAAACAGCCTGAAGAAGAAACAGATACATACGAAACAGAGACCTTATATGAGAGAATAAAGAAGATGTCTCTGCTGGACATGGCAAAATACCTGTCTCTGGTAGGATGCCCCACACAAGCACAAAAGACGGACTGTGGCATGGACAGCAGGAATTGTGAAAAATGCGTAAACTGCTGGACGTTGGCGTTAGAACAATACGAGGTGAGAAGATGAACAGATTAACACAAGTAGATGATCAGGGCAATTGGTCACTAAAAGGAATAAAGTGGGAAAGCCTGCATAGCGGAAATACTATAACTGAAGATGTATGTGAAAAGCTGTACGGTGCTCTTAACAAACTGATGGAATACGAAAACACGAACCTGTCACCGGAGGACATTGAAAACATGATATTAGAGAAAAAGGAAGTGTAAAAGATGGAAGGATGTTGCTCAAATTGTAAACACATAGAAAAAAATGCAGATGAATGAAATAATTGCAAAGATAAATGATAGCAAAGTGAACATTGAAAACTAAATATTGGCCAGTAAAAGTGTTGACAAATACGTAAACGTATGGTATAATTAATATATCAAATGAAGGAGGAAAAGTCAATGGGTAAGAAAAAGAAAAAGGCTTTTTACAAATTGGCAAAGCTGATAATCAAAGCGATGGTTGCAAGCGCCGCGTTGATTATGGCAATAGCCGAATTGATAAAAGCCTTAAGCTAAAAGGACAGGGAGAGAAATCTCCCTTCCTAAAACTATCTTACCACAAAGACGATGAAAATAGTATGAAAAAATTAAAATTTTCAGAATTACTGTTCCTATTCACAATTATTTATGCGATAGGGAGTGAATGGAGCATTCCGTCAAGTGTGTTTGTGATATGCTCATCTATTTGGATACTATGTGATGTCGTGCCTAAGTTGTGGAGGTGCCTGCATGGAAGATAAGAAAAGACCACAGGACAAATGGGATGAAAAAGCCGGAATTGCCGCAAAGACGTATAAGATCGAGAAGAAAACAGCGGATGAATTCAAAGCTCTGTGTAAGGAATTGAACATCGGGCAGGGACCGACAATCACGAAACTAATGAAAGACTTTATTGAACAGCATAAGTAAACAAGAAAGACTACTGGCCAGTATTTGGTTGGTAGTCTTTTTTGATGGAATAAAGGAGGAGAAGAGGTGAACGGTTATGAAAAGATAAGAGAAATGTCAGACATAGAAATATCAAAGGCTTTCATGGTGGGCATACTGGCAGCAGTAACGATAAGAAACAGTACTGTAGAGGAAATGGCTCATAATGCCTGTGTGTGTCCACAACTAATCAGTGGACAGCTTCCGGGAAAATGCAGTAGCAATGTTTATAACTGTGTGACCTGCAGAAAGGAGTTTTTGGAAAATGAAGTACCCGTGCTATAACTGTCCGGATCGGCAGCAGTCCTGCCATTCAGGATGTGAAAAATATAAAGCTTTTCGAAAGCGGAACATAGAAACAAATGCAAAAAGAAAAGCAGAGGCAGAGAAAACAGGAATAAGCGTAAGAGGAAGCGTCACGAGGCACCGGCGGAATGATAAGAGTCCATTTAGGACGCATAAAAGATAGGGCACCACCCGAAAGGGTTTACATATCACATGCCATTGTATTACCTCCGGGAAATCTCCCGGAGGTAAAATATTCGAGTAAAGGGCAGAAGGAGGGAGTAAGACAGATGGTAACAAAACAGGATTTAGAGGATTATCTTTTATTAAGACAACAGATACAGACATTAGAGAACCGAATCCAACGCTTGGAAAAGAGTGCTTCCCAGTACGGATATGGGGCTGTGAAAGGTTCTAATCCGGATTTTCCCTATCAGCCGATGTCTTTTCATGTGTCAGGATATAATGTTTCGGACAGTGAAAAGAAACTAGAGAAGATAAAGAACCTGCAGTATGAATTGGGACGGCAGAAAGAGGAGGCAGAGGAGAAACGACTGGAGATAGAAGAATTCATAGCAGCAATCAAGAACCGAGAGATACAGTTAATATTCTCATACCGGTATCTGAAGGGAGAGACACAGGAGCAGGTAGGAAAGAGAATGCACCTGGACCGGAGCAGGATCAGTAGAAAGATTGATAATTATTTAAAACGCACGAAACGCACAGAATAATCTGTTATAATTAATAGCGTGGAAGTTTAAAATTGCTTTCAAGTGATCAATCCCCTCCTTTTGTTTGAATAGAATGTACAAGGAAAGGCACCTTACAAAACAGGTGCCTTTTTCCTGTGCAAAAACAGACGAAAAGTAATGATTGAGAGCTATGATTGACCAAAGGGGCAGCAGTATGGATGAGAATACTTTAAACTGGATCAGACAGCTGATAAGAGAAAATAACCTGCATGAGTTCTATACCTCTTCTGTCTGGAGAAAGACACAGTCCCAGATATTAAAAGAGCATCATTATGAGTGCCAGCGGTGCAAAGAGAAAGGGCTGCTAATAAGAGCCAGGACGGTACATCACAAGAAATACCTTAGGGATTATCCGGAACTGGCATTGACAGAGGAAAATCTAGAACCGATCTGTGAGAAATGTCATTATGATGAACATCACAGGAAACAAGGCTTCATGAATGAGGAAAAATGGTAAGGACAGACACCCCCGGGTCAAAAAAATGAAAAAACTCTAAGGGGGCTGTGACCGGAAGGGTTATTCCATGCGGAGAATTTTTGAAAATTCTGAAAAAGTCAGGGGGTGATAAGTCGTGGCAAGACCGATGGGAGAAGAAACCAAAAGGGCGAAAACGGTGCAAAGCCTTGAAAAAGCTTTGGAAAACAACCATATGTCCGAAAAATTCTTGCAGGACAAAGTGGATGAATATATGTCATTTTATGACGATTTAAAATATATTAATGACAGACTTATCACCTTAAAATCTGATGAAAATGGGAGCTTAAAACAGTACACAGAAGCAGTCTCAGAAAAAAGACGGATTTCTAACGAGATGCGGAACATTCTGACCTTCCTTGGATTGAAGCCAGAAGCACAACTGACACCGGGTGGTGGTTCGGATGAGGAGCTATAGTCGGTTCATCGACCCGTATATCCGGAAAATCAAGAACAATGAAGTCGAACATTGCAAAGAACAGGAACTGATGATTGATAATATTGTAATTCCCGTGCTGGAAAGAGACGATGTTATCATTGATGATGAAAAAATTGAAAAAGGATTATCACTGCAGAAATACTTCCCATATCGGCTGATCGAATGGGAGGTATTTTTGTTTGCCCTGATTGCAGGGGTCCTGCTCAAAAACGGTGATATTTATTTTAATGAAATCCGTATCCTGGTCGGGAGGGGCAGCGGAAAGAATGGGTTCATTTCTTTTCTGGCATTTTATTTCCTTTCTCCTTACCACGGAATCCGAGGATACAATATTGACCTGATGGCGAATGCCGAAGACCAGGCAAAGACATCTTTCGTAGATGTGTACGACACGATTACGGACCCAGTCAGACCAGAATATGCCTCCGTATTGAAAAAGCATTATCATGCGACAAAAGAACTGATTACCGGAAAGAAAACAAAATCCATGCTCCGCTTCAATACATCATCCAAACGTGGAAAGGACAGTAAGCGTACTGGCTGTATCATTTTTGATGAAAAACATGAGTATACGGATGTCCAGAACATGAATACATTGAAGTCAGGCCTTGGAAAGGTCTGGCATGGACGAATCATCACCATAACGACAGACGGACATATCCGGGGAGCTGTGCTGGATCAGGAGAAAGAACAGAACAGGGCCATCTTAAAAGAGTATAACCCAATGAACCGGACGCTGGTATTTTGGTGCCGGATTGAAGAGGAGAAAGAATGGAACCAGCTAGATAAGCTGGTGAAGGCTATCCCTTCTTTGAATGATTTTCCGAGCCTGCGGACCACGATACAAAAAGAAATCATCGATATGCCTTATAACATGGATTACTATCCGGAGTTCATGGCAAAGCGGTGCAATTATCCAATTGGTAATAAAGAGGTAGAGGTGGCTTCCTGGGAGGATATCGTGGCCACGAATCAGGAAATGATAGACCTTACAGGAAAAAACTGCGTCGGAGGTGTGGATTATGCCAAGACGAATGATTTCGTTGGAGTCGGACTCACCTTTCATGCTGATGGGAAAATATATCATATCCATCATACGTTTATTTGTTCGAGGTCGAAGGACCTGACCGGAATCAAGGCACCGCTCAGGGAATGGGAAGCAAGGGGGGACGTGGAATTTATTGAAGATGTAGAGATACCACCAGATGTTGTAACAGGATGGTTTGAGAAGATGGGGCAGCAGTATAATATTTTGAAAATTGCTTTGGATAATTACAGATATGCACTGCTGAATAATTCTTTTAAAAAGATAGGTTTCGATGCCCATGAAAGCAAGAATATATTTCTGGTAAGACCATCGAATATAATGCAGGTTTCGCCCATTATAAATTCTTCATTCGTGACACACAGTATTGTCTTTGGCGATATGCCGATTATGCGATGGTATACGAACAATACTAAGAAGATCATGGATAACAAAGGAAATATCCTTTATGGAAAAATCGAGAAGAACTATAGAAAGACAGATGGATTCATGGCATTTGTAAATACGATAACGATTCTTGATGAAATCCCGGAAGAGATTGATTATGGGAATATAGATTTTGGAGTATACAGCTACTAGAGAGGAGGTGTGGAATGGGACTTTGGAATTGGCTGCAGGGAAAGCTTCTGGGCGGACAGAGCGTAGAAGTCACTGCAGAAACGATAGAAGAGTATCTTGATCAGGAACAATTGACCAGACTGACGATGGAAGAGTTCACGATACATGCAGCTATTAATTTAATTTCCAATTGTATTTCAAAATGTGAGTTCAAGACCTTTCAGAACGAAAAGGAGACACAGGGAGAAGAATATTATGTCTGGAATTATGAGCCGAATATCAATCAGAACTCCAGTCAATTCTTGCAGGAGCTGGTGTCGAAGCTCCTCTATAATAACGAGTGCCTGGTAGTGGAGAGCAATGGGCAGTTGATTATAGCGGAAAGCTTTGGAAAAGAAGAATTTGCCCTGCGGGAGACCATATTTCGTAATGTGTACAGAAAAGGATTCACATTCAACAGGACGTTCCGTATGTCGGAGGTGCTTTATTTTCGTTTGAATAATAAGAACATCCGACAGCTTCTGGCGAATCTCTGTGATGGATATAACAAAATCTTGACTGAAGCAGTAGATAAGTATGAAAAAGCTGGTGGCGAAAAAGGGACTCTTCACATAGACGGGAAGGCCCGGGGAGCCAAGTATGGGGACAGGACATTTGAAGAAGTGTTCGAAGAACTGATGAATGAAAGGTTCAAAAAATTCTTTAACAGCAGAAGTGCAGTACTGCCATTGCATGAAGGATTCACCTATACGAAACAGGCAGCAGAACAGAGCAAAAAATCAACATCGGAAATGAAGGACATAACGGATATGCTGGATGAAATTGTAGAGACAGTGGCCAGAGCGTTCAATATTCCGGTATCCTTGTTAAAAGGCGATGTGTCTGATGTGGAGAAGATAACACGTAATTTCCTAACATTCGGAATCGACCCGATCTGTGAAATGATACAGACAGAAATAAACAGGAAGAGATGGGGAAGGAAAGAGGTACAAAAAGGGAACTACCTGAAGATCGACACAACGACAGTGATGCATATCGATATTTTTGATATAGCAGAGAAGATAGATAAACTGATAGCCAGTGGTGTTTACTGCATTGATGAGCTGCGAAAGAAACTTGGAGATGCAGAATTAAATACAGAGCAGTCCAAAAAGCACTATATCACAAAGAACTACATGGAATTGGATGATTTGAAAGGGGGTGGAACAGGATGAGAAAGGAAAGCGTGACAAAGTTCCGGTTTGAACAAATGGCGGACAGTAATGTTTATAAATTATATATTTATGATAATGTGACAGCATATGGAGATTTTAATTGGGAAACATGGGATTATGAGGACGCTGAGACCAGTGCAAATTATTTCCGGACACAGCTTTCAGAAATTCCGGATACAGCAGAAATCGAACTTCATGTAAATTCTTATGGTGGGGATGTAAAAGAAGGAATCGCAATTTATAATCTCTTAAAGCAGCATGAGGCCCATAAGACTTGTTATGTAGATGGATTCGCATATTCTATAGCCAGTGTGATTTGTCTGGCCTGTGACAAGATCATAATGGGACTTGGCACTTCTATGCTGATTCATAACATGAGCATGTATGTAAATGGAAATGCGGAGACGCTCCGCAAGTGTGCGGATGACCTTGATATTTTGATGGAATCGAACCGTCAGATATATATGGTCAGAGCGAAGAACATTACGGAAGAAGAATTAAAGGACATGATGGATAAAGAGACATATCTGACACCAGAACAATGTCTTGAATATGGTTTCTGTGATGAAATCGGAACCCAGCAGGCTGACCAGAATCTATTGAACCAGTCAGCAGCAAAGAAAGTGATACAGTTAAGACAGCAAATAAACAACATGAAGTCCTTCAGACAGGAGATGGAGAACTATACATCGATTGCGCCGGCGCAACAAAAGCAGGGAGAAGGCATGGAAAAGAACAAAGAAGAAGCAGTACTTAAAATGATGAGTGCATTTTTTAATGCATTTCAAAAATAGAGGAGGAAGAAATGAAGAATAAAGATTTATTAAATCAGGAAAATACCCAGTTAATGCAGGCATTGTCCCAGGCATTAAAAGATGATGACCAGGAAGCAATGGCTGAAGCCTTTACCCAGTTCGCAACCGGGGTACAGGAGAGAATCATGCAGGAGTATGGGGATCTTAGAGAAAGTAAGGACTCTGCTGTGTTAGCATCCAGAGGAATCCGTCAGCTGACCAGTAAGGAAAAGGAATTCTATCAGGCATGGATTGATGCATCCAAGGCACCGAACCCGCAGCAGGCATTGATTGACATTCAGAAGGCAATGCCGGAAACTATTATCGATTCCGTCATTGAAGATATGCAGGAGGCACATCCTATTTTATCAGCGATTGACTTCATCAATTGCCAGGGAGCTATCAAAATGATTGTCAATGCGGACAATATCGATCTTGCAACCTGGGATGCATTAACGACTGCGATTGCCACAGAACTGGCAGGAAAAATAGATGTCATGGATATGACACTTGCCAAACTGTCTGCATTTATTCCAGTGTCAAAAGATATGCTGGCACTTGGACCGGTATGGCTGGATAATTATGTGAGAATCATCCTTTCAGAAGCATCCGCTGGTGGATTGGAGAAAGGTATCCTGAAAGGGACAGGAAAGAATCAGCCGATCGGTATGTGTAAAGACCTGGATGGAGCGGTGACTCAGGGCGTTTATACGGATAAGACCAAAGTAGCCCTGAAGACATTAGAACCAGTAGAATATTGTGCTGCAGTTGCACCGCTGGCTAAAAAACCATTAGGAGGATATCGAACAGTTCCGGAAGTCATGCTGGTAGTCAACCCGGTAGACTATATCCAGAAAGTCATCCCTTCCTCTACTGTAAGAGCTACAGACGGAAGCTATAAAAACAATATCTTCCCGTATCCGACACAGGTAGTGCAATCAGCTGTTCTGGATGAAGGAGAAGCAATCCTTGGTCTTGCCAAAAAATATTTTATGGGAATCGGGGCAGGTTCATCAGGAAAGATTGAATACTCTGATGAATATCAGTTCTTAGAAGATAACAGAGTTTACATCACAAAAATGTATGGTATGGGAAGACCAAAAGATAATAATGCATTCTGTTATCTGGATATTTCCAAATTAGCACCAATGCCGCTCAAGGTAGAGGTAACAAATACAACAGATAATCCGGTTGTAACAAAGGAAAAGGCATAATCTGAGGTAGCATATGGAAGAATTATTGGTATCGGTCAAAAATTATCTGGACATCACCTATGAGGATGAAGAGACGGATAAAAAACTAAGCGGTATCATAGCACGGGGAAAAGCTTATCTGAACAGTATAGCAGGCGAGGAACAGGATTATACTGCAGAGTCACAGCCCCGTGCTCTGCTCCTGGATTACTGCCTTTACGCAAGGAATAACGTTCTGGACCAATTCGAGAAGAATTATGGACCGGAGCTGGTCGCTTTAAGAATAGGGGTGCAGACCGATGATTACGCAAAACAGAAAGGCTACATTTGAAACTTTCAATGATGGGATATGCTATTTCCATGAAATAGATGATGATGGAAATGCCGGTACCGTAAAAGAAAAGATACGGTTTCAGGAGCGGACGGTCGGTATAAAAAGATATTATGAAGCCATGACGGCCAAAGTACAGATAGACCGTTTGATTCGGATCCCTTATCAGGGATGGTTGACATCGGAATATCTCGCTAATGTCGAAGGACAGCTCTATGAAATAAAACAGGTACAGTATATTCCGGACAGTCTGCCAAAATGCAATGACATTTCTCTTCATCTGACACGGCAAAGGAGACTTGCAGATGGCTCAATTTGACATTCATGGAGTAAATGAATTTATGGCCCAGCTGGACAAGCTGGGGAATTTTGATGAAGTCGCTCCTAAAATGCTGGAAGGAGCGGTTCCTGTATTGGAAAAAGAAGTGGTAAAGCAGGTATCTGCACACTGGGTCACAGGCGATATGGCCAATTCAATCAAAAGAACTGGAGTGTTGAAAACAAAAAGCGGGAGTTATTACATCAGTGTCCGGCCGACAGGAAAGGACCGAAAGGGTGTCCGGAACATGGAGAAGGCCGTCTGGCTGGAATACGGTGTAAGAGGCAGGCCGGCAGTGCCAATCCTTACGACTGCTGTACTGAATGCAACACCGGAGGTACAGCAAAAAATGAAGGAAGTATTTGACCGGGAGGTGAACGGGTGAGATCCGATGAACTGTTACAGGAAACCTTAGAGACCACGGGACTTCCTGTAAAGCAGTATGAATACAAAGGAACTAAAAGTGAGTATATCGTTTTTAATGAAGAAGACGAGAGAGGGACTGCATATTCCGATGACAGACCGGCAGAGGTAGCCATCTGGTGGCAGGTCCATCTTTTTATGCCGCGGTATTCAGATTACAGGTCGATGAAAAGAACAATCATGAAAGCGTTGATAGATGCCGGATTTCTTTTACAGGAAATAACGACATTATTTGAACAGGAAACAGAAACGATACATGTCGCAATTTCGTGCGGCACGACAGAAGAAATGGAGGAATAAAAGATGGCAAAAGTTGGATTAAAGTATCCGGTAGCAGCGAAACTGAATGAGGACGGAAGTTATGAAACAGGATTCGTGATTGCAAAAGCAATCAAGGCAACAGTGACCGCAAACAGCAATGATGTAAAGCTGTATGCAGATGATGGTGTGAGCGAGTCGGACAAATCTTTCCGGGATGGAAGTCTATCCTTGAATGTAGATGATCTTACTCAGAAGAATTATGCGGAATTGTTAGGACATACCTATAAGGCAGCAGGAACCGGAGAGGACGCAGCACCAGAGACGGTAATTGCATCTGCAGATGATATTGCACCATATGTTGGAATTGGATTTTATGGTGCAATCAAAAGAAATAATGTCCCTAGTTATCAGGCAAAGTGGCTGAAGAAAGTCCAGTTCTCAGAACCAAATGACGAGACTGACACGAAAGGTGAGACTGTGAATTTCCAGACACCGACTATCGAGGGCACGGTATTCCAGGTGGAGAATGGTGCATGGAAGGAACAGGCCGAATTTTCAAAAGAAGAAGATGCGAAGGCATGGCTGAATGCGAAAGCAGGAATTACAACGGCGTAAGGAGCGGCTTATGAGTGATTTGAAACCGGTAGGGATTCCGATTCAATTGGGTGGAGAGGAGAGAAGATTCCTCTTCACCCTAAATGCGATGGATGAACTGCAGTCAAAATATGATATGCCGATGGAAGAAGTCATAAATGGCCTGTTGGACAAGAAGAAATCTATAACAGCCCTCAGGGATATCGTGATGGTCCTGATTAATGATGAGGTCCGTCGGAAAAAACATGATGGAGAGAATACACGAGAGGAGTTCACCTTGGAAGAAGTAGGCTGGATGATACATGCGGAAAATGTTACGGAGATAACGTTCGCAGTGTTGGCCGCTTATGGGTATTCGCTCCCGGAACCGGATGAGTTCGAGTCCCCAAACGCAATGACCGGGCAATAGAAAAAATAAATATTGCCCGGCTGATCTATATTGGGAACAAAAAACTTGGCTATACAGAGACTGAGATTTTTGACATGACGCTTCGGAAATTTTTCCTGATTTATGATGAATATCTGGAAATGAACGGATTGAAAGAAAAGGAAGTCACAGTGGACCAGATCTTTTAGTATCTCAGAATTATTCTGGGATACTGCTTGATTTATGTGTGTATGAAAGATATAATATATTTAATGATTGCAATCATACAGATGTAAATGAGGTGAATGAAGGATGAAACTGGAAAAAGACCAAAACAGAGAAGGTTCCGTGGTACCAGTAAAAATAATATGCATTCTTGCCTGGCTTGTTTTTTATATATGGTTCTGCTTTAAAAAGGGGATGATGGGGGGCTGCTTTATTTATTTATTATCATGGGTCTTTTTCACAGCATTTAAGAGTGGGAAAGATATAACGTTGATCCAGAATGTAGCAGAAGCGATAACGACTATTTTAATGTGGATTATATGGGCAGTATATTTAGTTTATTTTTTCGTTGTATCAGGTTGGCTCCTTTCCCTGATTTGGATAGGCGGGACAGTGTTCATATCATGGATAAAAGAACCAATCAAAATTCATTTTGAGATAAAAAGATAAATTTTAAAAGACACCTTCGGGTGTTTTTTTGTTGCCTGAAAAGGGGTGGTAAATATGTCAAATAAACAGATAGGGGCAATCATTACTCTTGATGGAGAAAAAGAATTTAAAAGTGCCGTTACCAGTGTGAATAAAAGTCTGACCACAATGAAATCAGAGCTTTCTTTAGTAAAGGCTGAGTGCGAAGGCGAAGCGAATACGTTGACCTCATTATCTAAAAAACATGAAGTCCTGTCCAGAATTCTGGAGACCCAGAAAAAGAAAGAGGAAGAGATAGCAAAAGGACTGCTCCATTCCCGTGAATCCTATAACAAAGTAGGAGAAGGTCTTGAAAAATTAAAGGGCAAGTATGAGGAATCTATTTCCAAAATGGAAAAAATGAAAATGGATTCCAGCACGACAGAAAATGAATTGAAAAAACAGCAGAAAGTCATTGATGAGCTGGCCCAAGCGATACAGCGGGGAACCAATAACTATGAAAGGGCTGGGAACAGGGTAAACGATTGGGAAGCAAAACTGAACAGTGCAAAGGCCCAGACCATAAAGGCGAATAAGGAGTTGAATAAAAACGCTGCCTATATGAAGGAAGCTTCGAACTCCGCTGATAAATGTGCCAAAAGCATAGACGCTTTTGGAAAAGAAACAAAAACGGCTGTAGATGCTTCTTTGAAATGGAAAGAAGCATTGAAAGGTGCTGTTGCAAGTGACGTAATTGATCAGGTAAAAGAACTAGGCAGCAGTGTAGCGGAACTGGTAAAAGATTCGGATGCGGCCGGTAAACAGATCCAAGCAGCAACGGGAGCCGGCCAGGAAGCGGCACAAACATATAATGAAGTCCTGAAGTCTCTTTACACAAATAACTATGGAGATAATTTTGAAGACCTGTCCGAGGCGATATCGCTCATAAAACAGGACATGAGCGAATTGAACGATGAGGACCTTGAAAAAGTCACGCAGGGAGTCATTACGTTGCGTGATACGTTCGATATGGACCTGGAAGAGACAATACGTGGTGTCGACAGCATGATGGTCAATATGGGAGTAGATGCTCAGACGGCCTTTGATTTGATTGGAAAAGGTGCACAAAGCGGACTGAACAAATCAAATGAGTTGGGAGACAATCTGGCCGAATATGCCCAGCTGTGGGGACAGGCAGGATTTTCAGCACAGGACATGTTTTCTATTCTTCAAAATGGACTCGATGCCGGTGCATATAACTTGGATAAGGTAAATGATTTTGTAAAAGAATTTGCAATCTCACTGGCAGATGGAAGAGTGGAAAAAACATTATCCAGTTTTTCAACAGGAACGCAGGAGTTGTTCACACAGTGGAAAGACGGATCCACAACAACTGCACAGGTTTTCAGCTCCGTTATCAATGACCTGTCCAATATGAAGAACCAGCAGGACGCACTAACGATTGCCAGTGATACTTGGTCGGCATTAGGTGAAGATAATGCAATGCAGGTTATTACATCCCTGAATCAGGTAAATGATGCTTATACCGATGTGACAGGAACAATGGAAAGCATGAAAGATATAAAATACGATGATGTTAATAGTCAGATAACAGAGTTGGGACGTAACATACAGATGCAACTGGTAGACCAGGCACAAGATATGCTGCCTATATTAAAGAATGTGCTGACATTTATATCAGATAATTTGGAGACCGCAGAAACTGGTGTGATTGGAATTGGTACAGCAATCGGATTGCTGCAGTTGTCAAAAAAGACTGAAACACTGTCAAAATTGGGAAAAGGAATAAAGGAGATTGCCACTGACTTAGCCGGTACTTCTGTTGCGGCAGCAGGAACAACTACAGCATTGGCAGGAACGACAGCGGCAACAGGAGGTCTGTCTGCGGCTTTCAGCTCATTTGGAGCTTTAATGATGGCAAATCCAATCGTTACTGCCGCAGCGGCGGTAGCTCTTGGTACGACTGCACTGGTTGCCTATAAAGTGGCAACAGATGATGCCAAAGATGCGACTTCAGAGATGCTGGATGAAATCGACCAGGAAATAAGCAGGAGAAAAGCGGTCAATGATACGATACAGAGCAACATCAAATCCAGAAAAGAGGAAGCCGGGGAGATAGAAAGTGAGTGGTCTTCCATTGAGATGCTGGGAGACCAGCTGATGGAGCTGAATAATATAGATAACAAGACCCCGGAACAGATGCTTCAGATGAAGGCAGTCGTGGAGGAATTATCAGCCAGTATTCCGGAGCTTTCAAGTGCATATAACGAAGAGACCGGTGCCATGAGCATGAACAATGATGAGCTGAAAAAATTGATCTCATCTTCAAAAGAGTATGCGGTGGCAAAAGCAGCACAATCAGAACTGATCGAAATTGGAAAAGACATGTTCAAGAATGAACAGAATCTGGCCAAGGCAGAGAAGGAACGACAGGAGGTAGCGGAAAAACTGGCGAAGGCCCGGAAAGAATCCTCCGGATATCAGGGAGCCGTGACGAAAGGAGGCAGTGAAGTAGCTGCACTTGGAAAACGGCTCCGTGAATTGGATGAAGAGACCGGTACCTATAAAAAGACACAGGAAGAATTAGAAACACAATATGATTCTACAAAAGACAGTGCGGCTAAACTATCGGAATCACTGGACAGTGTAGGAAGTTCGACACAGACTGCAGCACAGCAGACACAGACGGCGACAGAACAGATTTCAGGTGCTTATCAGACCATGCAGACGGCAATCAATGAAGCATTGAGTGATACCGGAGATATCTTTGAAGAGTATGAACCAGAGGAGATATCTACAGATAAGCTGTTAAAGAACATGGAAAGTCAGGCAAAAGCATTCGAAGACTGGCAGAAGAATCTTAAGAAGCTGTCTAAAAAAGCAGGGCAGGGAATGAATGAAGAATTGTTCAATCAGCTGGCCGATATGGGACCAGAGGGAGCTGCTTACGTAGAAGCATTTGCAAATATGTCCGATAAGGAACTGAAGAAAGCATCGAACTATTTTGAGAGACGGACAGAAAACATAGTAGACAGTTCAAAGAAAAACAGTAAGAAGACAGCGGATAACTGGGAAGAAGGAATGGAGGATGTAGAAGCCAGTGCCAGTGATGCTGGAAATGGAGTGTATGATAAAATAAAGGACGCTTTTTCGAAGACTTCCAGCAGGATTGAAAAAGAAGGCGGTTCCATAGCATCAAGTACGAAGACCGCCTTTAAAAAGGCAGTGGACAATGCAAAAAAAGTGGGCGTGGAAATTCCGGAAGGTCTGGCCGACAGCATTGAATCTGGAAAGACAAAACCGAAAGCAGCAATCAATAAGATTAATGATCTTATTGCAGAAACAGGAAAAGACCTGGTAAAGAAAGCGGAAAGCATGGGAATAGAAGTTCCCAACAGCATAAGCAACGGGCTTACAAAAGGCGGAAATGCAGCTGTTGCCGCAATTAACACCTTAAATAATATGATTGCGAAAAAGCAGGAGGAATCGACGAAAAAATCCCAGAAGACAGGTGCCAAGACCAGTGAGGAAATGGGAAGCGGAATTAAAAGCGGCCAGAAAAATGTGACCGGAGCAGTCGGAACGGTGAGTTCTGCAGGTGTTACGACTGCGAAAGGTTATTATGGTTCTTTCCGCAGTGCCGGACTGAACCTGTCTTCCGGAATTGCTGCAGGCATCCGGGCAGGAAGAAGTTCTGTGGTAAACGCTGCCGTGGATACTGTCAGAGCAGCTAAGAATAGTGCGAATAAAGAGGCAGATTCCCATTCTCCATCCAGAGTATTCCGAGACCAGGTGGGACTTATGATGTCACTTGGTATGGCCGAAGGAATACGGAACGGAAAAAAGGACTGTATATCTGAGACAGTATCCATGTGCAGAGCTGTCGTGTCAGGTGCACAGGAGGAATTAGAGATTGCATCCCCATCTAAAAAATTCAGAAGAGATGTGGGAAAACAGATTACAAAAGGGGTCGCTTTTGGAATAAAAGAAGGCTCGGGGGAAGCAAAAAAGACGGCAGAACAGATGTCAGCAGAAACCTATACGGCGGCCACAAAATGGCTAAAGAATTATAAAAAGGCACATAAGACTTCTCTCGAAGATGAAAAGTATTACTGGCAGCAGGTGAAAGCATATACCAAAGAAGGGACTGACGAATATAAGAAGGTAACGGATAAACTGGAAGATATCCAGTTTTCAAAAAAGATTGCCGGTAATTTTGGAGTATCCTGGTACACAAAAGAAAATGGGAAGAAAGTAAAAAAGAAAGCATCGGAGTATTATTCCGAAATACTATCTGCCGCAGAACAGTATCTGGATAATATGAAAGTGACCCATGATATCTCACTGGAACAGGAAGAGGCATATTGGGCTAAAGTAATCAAGAAAGTTAAGAAAGGTTCCCAGGCATGGTATGATGCCAAAAAGAATCTGAAAGCGGTCCAGGAAGAAATAAAGGAACAGCAGGAGGAAGCGGCGGAGGCAGCAGCGGAGCTGAAACAGGAGAAGTTGGAGTACGGTGTTTCAGGAAATGGTCTGGAGGCCTATAAGACATATTATAATGTGTCAGCGAAAGCCGAGGTGGAATATTGGCAGATTGTGCTGAGACAGACAAAGAGAGGGACAACAGAGTACCAGGAAGCTTATGAAAATCTGGTCGAAGCCAGAGAAAATTATAATGACCAGATGGAAGAACTTCAGGATGAATATCTGGAAAATTGTAAAGAGGTAAACGACCAGCTGAAGGAGGATATAGCAGAGGCGACAGAAGCCTATGAAGATGCGGTAAAATCCAGTCAGGATGCAATATTGTCATCAACAAATCTGTTTGAAAAGTTTGAATCATCTGGATATAAAAAGGATACTCTGCTCTACAATCTGAAAACACAGGTCGCAGGGCTGGCCCTTTGGGAAACAGATCTAGCGACGCTGGAAGGAAAAGGACTTTCATCTGCCGTTTTAGCACAAATAAAAGCAATGGGACCGGAAGCAGCTGCCAGTATCCACAGCTTGACAGAAATGTCTGATGCAGAAATATCCGAGTACAATGAGCTGTGGAAAAAGAAAGAAGAACTGGCACAGTCTCAGGCAGTAAAAGAAAATGAGACCCTGAAGAAAGAAACAGAAGAGAAGATAAAACTCATTGAAAAGGAAGCACAGGCCCAAATCGATGCATATACAAAAGAATATCAAGATGCAACAGGTAAGTTAAGTGCTGCGATAGAAGCACCTCTCCGAACACTTGCAGAACAGGCCACAACTCTTGGAGAAACGGCCACATTGAATCTGGTAGCAGGATTGAGCAATCAGGCATCTTCGAAAGACACTGCACAGGCGGTTCAAGCTGTTCCCCAGCAGATCACAAGTAATCTGAGCAGTCTTCCGGAACTTGGAAGAGTAATTGGTCAGAATACGTTGGATGGATTACTGGCAGGACTGACAGATACAGGTAAGGTACAGGCCAGTGTGACTGTTCTGACGGATTCGATTGTGAGCCAGACGAAAAGTTTATTGCAGATAAATTCTCCTTCCAGACTGTTCCGGGATAAAATAGGAAAAATGATTCCGGCGGGAATCGGTGTTGGAATCGAAGAAGGAACAGATACAGCCATTAAACCAGGAGAGAAAATGGCCCAGAAAATGATTGATAAAATCAAAGAAAAAACACAGTCACAGAATGAAATCATAGCCACTTATGCTTCCAGTATTGACCTGAGCGGAGTCAGGGCATTAAATGGGTTATTGAATATACCGGAACAGCAGACAGTGGTAAACGTGGATAACACTGAGATGGCAGATATCTTTCAGAGGATGTTGACGGTTATGGAACAGCTTTCTGTAAACATGAGTGGACTGCAGGTCGTTCTCGATACTGGAACCGTAGCAGGACAATTACAACCACTGATCAGTCAGGAAAGTGCCGTAAGGACGGTAAGAAAGAACAGGGGGCGATATTGATGAAAATAAATGGAGAAGACATTTCTATCTGGAATGCCAGACAGTGGACCGTAGACATAGAACATAATGAAATAAAAAATGATAGTGAGTGGGTCCGGGGTTCTCCAGTACCTGCTTTTTTCAGTAATACACTGGATTTTAAGACAATCAAGGTAACATTATTGGTAAAGGGGCAGAGCAGGGAAGAAATAGAAAAAAACAGGAGCGATATCGTAGCGGAGCTGATTGACCCTGTCATATTGGAACTGGATATGTTCGACCATAAATTCAAAGCGATACTTATAAAAAGTTCTGTTACAGAAAACGTAATAAAAAGAATGCACCAGCTTGTATTGGAGTTTTCGGGGTATGAATTCGGAGATGAGATATCGAGTACCTTTTCCGGTACGGATACGATTACAATAGAAAATCCCGGGAATCTGGAAACACCAGTTATACTGGAAATCGTACCACAGATTGGAGCCAGTACGGTAGTATTCGAAGGACTATGCCGTGACCCTGAGACAAAGGATAATCAGGACATAACGATTCGGGAATTGTCCAAAGATAAGAAGATAATCCTAAATAGTGAGACCGGGCTAATAACGGAAGATGGTGCCAATAAATTTAAAGACGTGGATTTGTGGGAACTTCCATCTTTACTTCCCGGAACCAATATCATAAAGTGCTCCACCAAAAATTTAGAAATAACCGTAAAGTTCAAACCAATGTTTATCTAGGAGGAAAAAATGGATATTAAAAAAGAAATCAAACTGACCGCGACAACATCAGCAGAAGACGGAACAATCATTGCAACTTATCAGGGAAGCGTGGATACGACAAATCCAAAAAAGATCAGTTATAATCCATACATTGCTGACCAGGAACTCTACAGACTCAACCGGACAAAAGTTAAGGAGGACCAGATGGCATTTGAAGATGCCCTCTATAGCGAACAGGATAAAATGCTCTTAGCACAGGAGGGAACAGAAGAATGAAGAAAGTAATGACAAATCAAAAAATCGTAGCGATTGTAAACAGCATTACATCCATGCAAAACAGAGAAGATGAGGCCATAAAAAACGGTGGACAGAAACTCTTTGGAAGTCGGACAAAAGTGACGTATGCAATCCGAAAGAATAAGGAAAAGCTTTTGGAACTTTTAAAGCCATACAATGAAGAAAGAGAAATCCTGCTGAAAGAGTGCAATAAAGAGGAAGCACAAAAGAATAACACGATAAACATCAAAGAAGGCTTCGAAGAAAAGTGGCAGCAGGGAATCAAGGACCTGTTGAACATTGAACTGGAAGTCGAAGTTCATGAAATACCTTTTCAAGAAGTCGAAGGATTGAGCCTTGGGATGAGTGACATGGAAGCGATTGACTTCATGCTCACAGATCCGGAAGAATTCAAGTAGTATGAAAGGAGTACCCTATGTTAAAAATATTTGATTTTAATAAGAACCCAATAGGGTACATATGGAAATACAAAGATTTAAAAAAGGAGAGCGATTTATCCACGGCAGATAAAACACTCTCCTTTACTTATCTGGCCAGAACCCATGAAATGAAAGAAGAGTACTATGTCCAGGACAAGGAAGACGAATACGTCATAAAAGAAGTAAATCTTTCCAGTGATGGATTTCCACAAATCGTTGCAAAGCTGAATTTGGAGGAACTGGAAGGAAAGCCTTGGGAAAAATTCTCTTTTAATTCTACAATTACAGAAGCGGCCAGTCTGGCCCTCACGGGAACCGGATGGAGAGTAGGGGAATGCAATGTCACTAAAGTAAGAAGCGGTGGTGTTCTGAACGCAGATACTCTTACAATAATGGATAAGCTCTGTGCAGTATTCATGTGCGAAAAAATATATGATACCAAAAATAAAACGGTTTCTTTTTACGAACAGGTCGGAGAAGATAAAGGAGTCTATTTCCTTCAGAGTCTGAACCTGAAAAAGATTTCCGAAAAATCAGACACATATGATTACTATACAAGGATACAGCCTGTAGGCAAGGATGGTCTGGGCATAGCTGATATAAATGATGGAAAGAACTATCTGGAAAATTACCAATATACTAACAAGGTAAAAACATATCTGTGGATTGATGAATCTTATGAAGATGCCGAAGCATTAAAAGAAGATGCTGAAAAGAAATTAGATGATATGTCGAGACCATTAAAGTCATACTCTGCCGAAATCCGGGATCTGGCCAAGAGAAAACAGGAATATTCCATACTGTCTTTTGGCATTGGTGATACGGTGACCCTTATTGACAAGATGAATGGAATCCGGGAAAAGCAGCGTATTGTAAAAATGACAGAGTACCCGCAGGATCCGGATAAAAATACCTGTGAACTATCCAATACAGTTCTCACGTTTGAAGAGCTGCAGCAAAAATTAAAAGAAGCAACGGACATTATTAATACAGTGGTAACCTCAGAAGGGCAATTCACTGGCACTGTAGATATTGACGACATCCTGCATTTTGAAGACGGTGTAACAAATTCTGAAGCAGTCACGGGACTCAGGCAGCAGCAACTTGCAGTGGACGGCGAACTGACAGCTGTAAAAGCAACAATAGGTCAAATCGAAACGAATTACATCAAAGCAGAAGAAGCCGACATTAAGTATGCAACGATTGAAGAATTGAATGTGACAAATGAAACGGTTCACACGATTTCTGGCGATTATGCAGATTTTAAAGTAGCAACTGCGGATGAATTTTCTGCACAGACAGCATTGATTGAAAATATTTCCGGAGACTTGGCCAGCTACAAAACAGTAATGGCCAACGAATTGACGACAGCAAAAGGCTGGATGCTGGAAAGCAGTATCGGGGATGCACAGATAAGCTCGCTTAGTGCAAACAAGCTGACAGCCGGAACTATTGATACAGCTATCGTGACAGTGTCGGGCAGTGACGGCAGACTACAGATTGCGGACAATACTATCCAGATAAAGGACAGTAAACATGTCCGTGTGCAGATGGGTAAGGATGGCAGTGGAGATTATACACTGGCTGTCTGGGATGCAAACGGCAACCTTATTTGGGACGCTTTGGGAGCAACAGATAACACGATACAGCGTAAGATTATAAGAGACAGTATCGTGGCGGATAATGCCAATATACAAGGGTACAAATTGGATATAGACAGTGTCGTAACATCCATTAACGGTGCGACTACTACCATATCCGGTACAAAGGTACAAGTCGGGGATAAGACCTTGACAGTGGCTTTGTCAGAGCAGTCGCAGACCATTACGAGCAATTACACCGCATTGCAGGGCTATGCCGATACTGCTAAGGCAACGGCTATAAGCACAGCGGCATCGGATGCAACCACTAAAGCAAACAGTGCTTTAAGTAGTGCTAAAAGCTATGCGGATAGTGCTGTGGATAATTTGGAGATTGGCGGAAGAAATCTTTTACTGAAAACTAATCAAGGAACTACGAATTGGTATGCTTCAAAAGCAAATGGAACATTTACAGTTAGTGCATATGAAGAATTTGGAGTGCAAATTAATTGTTCTATTGCTTCTACAAGCTGGCAAGTGCTTAGATATATATTTGATAAATCACAAGTAGATTTATTAGAACCAAATTCGGAATATGTTATATCGTTTGACATTAAGACAGACATGGATATTACAGGTGCTTTTATTAGTATAAGGCAGGGTAATGGTACAAATGCTCTGATTGATGACCGTGGTATTATATTTAATAATAATGACACATGGCAACATATCAGCACAGTTTTAACGACTAACGATTTGACTAATTCTCATTCAGACCAAGTTGTTTATATACTCGGATTTAATAAAGTCGGAAATGTATATTTTAAAAACCTCAAACTCGAAAAAGGCAACAAAGCCACCGACTGGACACCAGCACCAGAAGACACCGAAGCCCAATTTGAGACCGTAACAGCCGGTTTAACCAAAGCCCAGCAAGACCTCCTAACACAGGCAGGATTAATAAACAATCAAGGACAGTTGATAGCTGGAAATACCGCAACAATTGAAAGCCATACAGAGACCCTGTCTACCCATAGCGCAGAAATAAAAGCCACCCAAGACAGCATAGCATTAAAGGTATCCACGCAAGAGTACGAATCTTATAAGACGACGGTGACGGGACAGATAGCGACAGCCAAGAGCGAGGCTGTTAGTACAGCGGCAAACGATGCGACTACCAAAGCCAACAGTGCTTTGAGCAGTGCTAAGGATTATACTACCGCTCAGATTACAACAGTAAACAGTCACCTGTCTACGATAGATACGAGCATAACGACAATGCAGGGGCAGATAGCCTTAAAGGTGGAGCAGACAGATATAGATACGGCGGTAAGTAATGTGCAAATTGGCGGAAGGAATCTTTTAATTGGCTCATCCACTGCATCTACTAATAATTGGTATGCTTTTGGATGGGGAGGTTCATTTAAAACAGCTTCTGTTAAAGATAGAACATACGCTTTTAATACAGTAAATGGATGGAGAGACGTTATCTATGATATGACTAATTATGTTGGTCAAGATATAACAATTTCCTGTGATGTTAAATTGTTATCATCAAGCACTAACACGTCGGACATAATGATTTACACAACTCATCGCTCGAATAACACAAAAACTGGAACTTGCGTTCGTACTAAACAACTAATTTTAAGCAAAAAAGATGTTTGGATTCATTACGAAAATTCATTCACTTTGACTTTACCTTATTTAGGATTTTATGTCCGTGGTGTAGATAGTGACGCATCTACGGGAAGTACAACAGTGTATTTTAAAAACGTAAAATTTGAAAAAGGCAACAAAGCCACCGACTGGACACCGGCACCAGAAGATACCGAAACTGCAATAACAACCATATCCCAAAAGCAAGCCGAGATACTGCAAGACCTGTCCAGCATAACCAGCCGAGTATCTGCTACAGAATCCACACAGACCACACAAGGAAGTAGTATAACATCCCTTACCACACGTATGTCCACCGCCGAGCAAAAAATAACAAAAGATGGTATTGTGGCGACTGTAGGAAGCTACTACGCTACAGACTCCGATCTGACAGCGGCAGAGAAGAGGATAACAACAGCAGAATCCACCATAAGCCAACATACGACAGAAATCGCCTTGACAGTAAAGAAGAGCGGAGTAATCTCTGCCATAAACCAGACTGCGGAGACGATAAAGATATCTGCAAGTAAACTAAACTTAGATGGCTATATAACAGCCACGAACCTTAAAAACGATGGTGCTACCACTATTTCCGGTGGAAAGTTAACGTGTACCAATATAAATGCCACGGGCACCATAACAACGACCGGAACGAGGGCAGATGGGTTGACCAACAAAGCCAGTGTAGCGTCCGGAGCTGTAACGATGTATCTTAACGATACGCAGGCAGGACGGTTAGATTCCGGCGTTTACAACAACGTCAAAGGCGTCGGGCTCGTGACCTATAATAATGGCTATGTCGGATTAGGATATATATCTGGCAATACAAGCTATATAAGCTATTACGTAAACGGCGGAGGAAATATAAACGGATACACGGAAAGAAACATATTTAATGATACGGCCCGATTTTGCTCTAATATTTACCTAAATGGAGCGATTTACTATGACAATGGTACATATCTAAACGACCTAAATGGTGGGGGATTGTACTGCTCCGGAAGATTTAATACAGCAGGAAAACTCTCTGTTGGAAATGTAGATTACGGCTACACCTTAAATGTGGAGGGGGACGGCTATGTAAAAAATGACTTCGTGACTGGTGGATATGTACAGGCCAATAATGGGTATCATTTAAGTACGGGGGATTATCTTGGTATAGTAAGTGGGAATATACCTGGATGGTACTGTAATACCAACTTTACGAGTGCCGGAACACTTGTATCCACAGCCGCCAACGGTCTTGTTATAAGTGGATCAGGACACAATGCAATATTTAGAGTGGACGCTAACAAATTTTATATATTATGTAATAACTCTGGTACTATAGATGGAACGTGGAACGACATATTTCCGATGTCGTTTAGCTGGTCAACAGGGATCGCCGAATTTAATAAAGGAATATATACAAATGGTACTATAAATACCGCTGGTCGTATAACAGCCGGAGAACATATAGTATTGGGTACGCATGCAAGAGCCTTATATGGCACGTGTTCCGGTGGCACAAAGGAATGGATATGTGGAATAGAAACCAGAGACAGTGTAAACAGCGTGCGTGTGGGACAGGGTACTTTGCGTACTTATATCTATACAGCATCTAAAGTCTATAGCAATGGAGACTGGTATAAGACATCAGACCAGAGATTAAAAACCAATTTTTCCGCATTAGATGATAGATACTTAAATATGTTTGATAACCTTAGCCCTACGCTCTACAACTGGTCAAGAAGCAGGGAAGATGATAATCGAAAAGAACTAGGATATGTAGCACAAGACGTAGAGCAGGCAATGGTAAAAGCAGGAATCTCCTTGCAAGAAAATACAATTATAAGTAAGACGGGATTCCAGGAAAATCCGGACGACCCATATGAACCAGAAGTAGAGACTTACACATTGTCTTATGGCAGTCTGGGCGTAATAACTGCGTATGCTCTAAAAGAGACACGAGCGGTGGTACAGAAACACAATTCGGATATAGAAAACCTGAAAGAGACATGCTTAGAACTTAAAAAAGAAAATGCAATTCTGAAAGCAGAAATAGAACTATTAAAACAGGGAGCCGCATAAGGCTCCTTTTCAATTGTAATAATACAATACAATAGAAAGGAAGATAACAATGAAAGAAGTAATAGACACATATAATTTGATGGTTGGAGCGGCCGTGACCCTGCTGAGTGCAGTGTTTGGAACTTTCTGGTACGTCTTTGTGGCATACCTGGCACTGAATATACTTGACTGGGCGACAGGTTGGTATAAGTCCCGAAAACTAAAAAAAGAATCCAGCGCGGTAGGTCTGAAAGGAATCGTAAAAAAATTAGGGTACTGGGTCATAGTGGCAGTAGCTTTTATTACAGCAGATATCTTTGTACAGATGGGAAACGACATCTTGAGTTTAGATCTGTCATTTTTGAGATTAATAGGATGGTTTACTTTAGCGTGCCTGATGGTCAATGAGGCTCGAAGTATTATAGAAAATTTAGTAGAATGTGGCTACAATGTACCTCAGATCTTAATAGCCGGTCTTGCAGTAACAGAAAAAATGATAAATAAGGAGGAAACGAAGAATGAGTAAAAAAATAATCTGTCTGGATCCGGGACATGGTGGCAAGGACAGCGGAGCTGTGGGATATGGACGGCAGGAAAAAAACGATGTACTAACACTGGCCAAAATGGTCGGAAAAAACCTAAAACCTTACGCAACAGTAAAATACACTAGGACAACGGATCGTTACGACAGTCCGTCCGAAAAGGCTGCAATCGCAAATAAATACGACGCAGATTTCCTGATGAGCATCCATCGTAATTCTGCTGGTAAAACAGCCAATGGATATGAGACTCTGGTATATTCCAACAATGGGAAGAAAGAAAAATGTGCCAGTTTGCTGAACAGTGAAATGGAGAAGATTGGATTCACAAATCGGGGCACAAAGATTGGGACAGACCTGTCCGTCTTAAAGAGGTCAGATATGCCTGCTGTTTTGACGGAAAACGGATTTATTTCAAATGCGAAGGATAATGCTATTTTTGTCTCAAAAATGGGACTGATAGCAGACATCCTTGCGTTAGGATGCCTAACTGCCTTGGGAACTACCATCGCATCCGGTTCAATCACCAAAACCGGTATTTACCACAAAAAAGTGGAGGCCATAAAGGATTGTCCTATTCGGACCGGCAGGGGAAAGACAAATAAAAAAATCGGCACACTGAAGATCGGTGACAGAATAAAAGTGTGGTATGTCTTGGAAAATACTTCAGGAAATCTCTGGGGCAGCGTCGACTATAACAATCAGACAGGCTATATTTATATGGGCAAGGTCAGGGAGGTCTAGGGTTTCTTATATAATAGGAAGAAAAAAGTAAATTCCGTGTGATATTTCGTGTGATACTTTTCAATATTTAATAAAATAAAATTACAATTTATAGAATTAAAATATAAAAAATGGTAAAAAACAGGGCTCAAAACGACTGAAAATAGCCGTTTGAACCCTTATTTTACCGCAAAAACAACAAAAAACGGAAGCGGTGGGATTCGAACCCACGTGCCCAGGAAAGGACAACCGCATTTCGAGTGCGGCTCGTTATGACCACTTCGATACGCTTCCTTATTCATATAATTCAATTACTAAAAATAGTAACGAAAAAAGAGAAAAACTCATCAGCAGTTCCACTTGTAATTTTTAAAAAAATGTATTATACTTCTCCTAGTACATTGTACTCGAGAATATGATCTGTTAGACAGATTCCGAATAATACACAGGAGGTATATGATATGAAACAGGTAACAAAAGATATGTTAATCGGTGAGATGCTTCAGGTTGATATCGGAATTGCTCCGATTCTTATGGCATCCGGTATGCACTGCATCGGTTGTCCCTCATCCCAGGGTGAAAGCTTAGAAGAAGCTGCCGCTGTTCATGGAATGGACGTGAATGAGCTTATCGTTAAGATTAACGAATATCTTGCATTAAAAGAAGCATAATTGAATCTATCATTCAGATACCCACCAAGAAGCTTTGATAAGCAGAATGGTGGGTATTGCTTTGTCTTTATACTTCATACTTCTTATATGGAACATATCAAATAAATCCAACTGCCATGTACACTATTATAACCAGAAGTACACGAATTTGTCAAACTATAATTTTACAATTCAGATAAGATTTGAATTGCATTGCCCTCAATAAGAGTATCATAATGCTCTTTGAAATACGCAGTAGAGGCATAAGTATAAGGTACTTTCTGAGCATATTCCGACATTAGGCTGCACAGTTTGTTAAAATCTTCTGTACTTAAAGTACCTTTTGTCAAAAGCAGATAGTATTGCTTATTCTCTGGGTCGCGGTATAGCCAGTTCTCTTCACGGTATACGCTGTTAAGCTGCGGTGCCAGCATAAGAATGGACTTCATATCCTGGAATAAGAAAATCTTCTGAATAGATAAATCTTCCTGTTCTTTCTCTTTGGATAACTGGGCTGCTTCCCGAGCACGTTTTAAAGCATTGCTGATTGGACTGAAAAAGTCTAAAGCATCACCGTTAGAGTTCTCAGCTGGTTCAAGAGTCTCGTCGTCATATTGGTCGTAAACAGTGGTAATGTCCTCGTCGTCTTCCTCAGTGGAACCTTCTTCTGAATCATCGTCAATATCAAGAATAGAGGGCTTGGTAAATTTGGAAAAACGAGTATCCAATTCCTCTGGATCTTCCACTTTCGTAATAATAAGAACAAGACAATCTGGGGATACAGGAATCGCCTCAATCATCAGAGGGATATCTTCTGCCTCAAATCCGACTTCGTAGGATGCCTGCTGCATCATCTCACGAAACAAAGCTTTTGCCTTCTCAGTGCCGTAGGCCAATTCGTTGATTAGGAGTTCTCTATCTGCCAAATCTGCTTTGTTCAGTGTGCAGCGTATTTGATTATCATTTATTTTTTCAAATTTCATAAGCTCACTTCCTTCGCTGATTATAGAGTTTATGTCAATAGATGTGGATAAGCCTGCAATGAGAGATATACTTACCTAATAATAGTATAAGCTGAAATTTCTATAATGTAAAGCGTTTTCAAAATAAAATTTTTTCTTTACAATAATAGAAAATAATAGAAAATACTATTGAAAAATCCAAAGTATTAGTATATAATTGTAAATGAAGGAAGATAAATAGGCGACAGGAATTTCTTTGATGAGCAGGAGAGATATTCTGATCCAGGGGATTTGTCTTTCGAGCACTCTTTTTATGATTTTACATATCACAGACAGCTTAGGAAGGACAGAATGAATAATGTGGGAGGAATGAAGATGGCAGAAGTAGGAAGATATGATGCCGGCCTCCGCCAGGAACTGTGTGCATACTACAGATGGGGATTATCCGTTATGATTGATGAGAAGACTTATAAAACCCAGGATATCAACCAGATGTGTCGTGTACTGGAAGGAAGCAATTATATGAGAGATTTCGTAGAAGATCCATCGGGAAAGATTTCTTCAGTGAATTTTACCAGACTACCAACAGGAAAGCGTAGGAAATCTTAAGTATAATAAGAAGAGATGAAAGATAAGGAAACCGGCACGATTCCCTTTTTGTGAAGATGATGGAGAATCCGGAATGAGACATTTTCCTGTATGATTATGTACCTTGCAGTTATGTACATTCCGGATTTCTTAAAAAAGGAATGAGGTGGTTCGTTATTCTAATTTTTTTAGGTATTGCACCGTTCCCATATAGATAGCCCAGGCTGTCTTTTCCTGGTATCTTTCAGTGACGAGAAGGGCAGATTCCCGATAGTTTGAGAGGAAACCACATTCTACAATCACTGTAGGATAGGGATTATCACGGAACAGATAATAGTCGTTATTCTCTTTGATTTGCCGGGTATTTTCAGGGTCAAGAATACGGCGGCACTGTTCCTGAATACATGAAGCCAGAAGTTTCCCTTCATCGGATCCGGAAGAGTAGAATACCTGAGAACCATGTTGGGATTCAGAAGAATAACTATTTTGATGGATACTGATAACGGCCATGGGAGCCGTATTTTTCATAATTTCTTTCCTTTTATTTAAATCGGAGATTTTTTGATTTGATGCATGAGGGGATGCCAGCGAAGTATCCGTTGTCCGGGTCATTGTGACACTGTAACCGGAAGCTGTGAGCATGCGGAACAGATAGAATCCGATTTTTAAGTTAATCTCTTTTTCAACGGAGTTGTTTAAGCCTACTTTACCAGGATCGCTGCCCCCATGTCCGACGTCGATAACGACTTGAGAGGGCGAATAGGTTCGATTCGTGACAGATAAGAAGGAGAGCTGTTCTCGAAAAAGAAAGGATGCGAGCAGAAACAGGACTAGAACAATCCAATATTTATTTTTTTTCATAGAGGAAACCCGATTTGCTTTTCTTTTACTTTATGAAATGGAATAAATAAATAGAAGTGGATCTGTTTTAAAACAGACTTCCGGCAGTGAGGAGGTTAAGATGCAGATCTTCCCTATAGCCAGAGCTAAGCGGATTCAGGCTGTTAATTACAACACCGTCAGAACCGGAATGTGCCGTAGAATGGATATAATGTTCTCCACCGAGATACAGGGTAATATGGCCGGGAAAGTAGAGAAGATCACCGGGTTTTATATATTCTGGTGATTTTGGATGTATGGGATAACCATTCTGAATGGAAGAATCACGATAGATGATAACCTGATTGAAGTAATAGCTCATAAAGGTAAGACCGGAGCAGTCAATGCCGACGGTACTTTTGCCTCCCCAGCGGTATTGGCAGCCAAGATATAGAAGTGCAGTCTGTACCACCTCCCGACGAAAAGAATCTTCGTCAGGCAGGCAAGAAGGAGAACAGTCTGGACATTCCATTAGAAAAGAAGAACAGCACCATCCGATACGCCCGTCAAACAGACATACTCTTTGATATCCGTCTTTTTCTATAGGAGAATTACCTTTTATTGAACAAGATGAATTCTTTGTCAAATGGGATGAGTCTCCTGTCAGGTCGGAACACACTTTTGTCAGGCAGAAGAGGTAGCTTCCCCGGTATAAAGTGAGAAGATTTTTGCTTTTTACAGAGGGAGCGTTAAGAATATCACAGCAAGAATGGTGGACAAGCATAAGTTTACCAGGATATCTGCACATTTTGTTCCAGCGGGAAAGAGGAAGAAGATAACGCCCCTGTATATATCCTTCATAATGGTAAAAAGTGCGGATATAGTACCAGGAGCCGGGAAGTACTTTCAGAATTTCTATAAGAGTACCGTATAATAACTCATCACTTTTTAGTAAAGAGGAGTCAGGTTTTGGATATAGATCAGCCAATGGAACAGAAACAAAAGCGAACATAGAAACCTCCTGTGGCAGAAATAGCCGTTGTATTTAAAGGGTTATTTTTATTCTATGTCCGCTTTTGAAAAAAATTCTGATTACGGTTTAGAAATGAGGGTTATAGCATTTCTTTATAAAAGTCTAATACATTTTTATAACAGATCCGGTCGATATCGGAGGAGGTGAAACCAGACTGTTTTAAGGCATCAGCCAAGAGTGACAGGGTAGAACAGTCATAGAGTTCTGCTTCCCCGTCAAATCCGTCAAAATCTGAACCCAAACCCAGGCAGGAGATTCCACCGATATTTGCAATATGTTTTGCATGGCGGGCAATGGATTGTACAGTGCTTTTGTCATTGTCACCATTGGGATTTTCGGTTAGAAAATTGCCATAATAGTTGAGACCAATCACTCCACCTCGTTCGCCGATTTTCTGAATCATATCGTCGGTTAAGTTGCGGCAGTTTGGACACAAAGCCCGTGCATTAGAGTGACTTGCCACAAAGGGACGTAAGGTGTGGTGATATACATCGTAAAATCCGCCGTCAGACAGATGGGAGACATCGATGATGATTCCAAGCTGTTCCATCTCAGAGAGGAACTCCAGTCCTTTTTTGGTCAGTCCGGCAGGATTTGCAAGGCCGCTTGTCGGAATAGAATTTTCTGATTGTGATTTTAAATCTTTTTTATCAGTCTTGTATCCGGGGAAAAAGTTTGGGGCTCCAAGCTGGTTATTGTAGTTCCATGTTAAGGTCATCATCCTTACTCCGAGCCGGTAAAAATTTCGAAGATGGGAGAGGCTGCCTTTACAGATTTCTCCTTCCTCTAAGGTTAGAAGAGCGGATACTCGATTGCTTTGCATGTTTTCTTTTATCTGCGTATAAGATGTAACAGGACGGATCAGGTCAGGGTATTTTTCTATCTCTTTATAGAAAAGATCTGTCATGAAAAGTGCTGCCTCGCATGGATCCGTTTCTTCTTTCAAATTTACGTAAAGAGCAAAATTCTGCAGTAGATATCCGCTTTGTTTCATGCGGGGAAGATCAATCTGGAGCCGGTTTTTTAAGAGAGTGTCGGGTGCATCGGACTCATGGGATTTTATAGATCGTAGAGCTGAGATTGTGTCACAGTGCATATCAATTATTTTCATACATAAGCCTTTCTTTCATTGGTTTCGCAGAGGTTAATAGCGAAGCATAATCCGTGATTCAAAGTAATTATCATGGTCAGACCACTGACATAGACCATCTCGTTTTTGGGCCAGATCTTCTATAATAGAAAGTCCAAAACCGTGCAGATAAGAATCCGATTTTGTCGTTTCGTGATCGAACCGGACAGCCTTATTTTTTGAATTTACCATAACAAGGATGAGAAAATCGCCCTTATAGTCAACATTTAGATTTAGATAAGGGGATTTTTCTCCGGATGTAATGCAGGCATCAAATCCATTATCTAACAAGTTAAAAAATAAACTAATCAGTTCAGCTGTGGTGATAGAAATCTGACTGGGAAATGTAATCTGATAAGATATTCTAATTGAATTTTTTTCTGCCACAAGTTTTTTACTGTACAGAATTGTATTGACGGTTTCGTTGGTGCAATAATGGTAAAAACGGCCTTGTTCTAAACTATGCTGGAGAGAGCGGGTACAAACCTCGGCTTCCTCTAATTTGCGGTTAGATAGAAGGTGGTAGAGCTGTTTCATTTGTTCTAGTGTCTTTCCTGTTTGTTCTTCTGCTTCCTTTTTTGTAAGTGCCAAAGCCTGTGCTCTTTTTTCGGAGGCTTCTTTTTGCCGTCTCAGATAATAAACACGGGAGGCTAAGCGGTCATCGCGGAGTGTTTTTACAATTGCAACGACGGGAACTAGACAGTAGAAAAGACAAATCATGAGCAGAATTCGTATCTGAAACAGTCCAGCTGCAGCAAGTTTTACATATAATAAAATCTGTAAGAAAGCAATGAAAGCGGAAATACAGAGAGCAGTAGTCAATTTTTTGCCTGTAAGAAAATGAAATTTTCCTGGTTTGGCAGGTGATGAAGAATGAGATGATTTATAATTCATGGCAGGCTCCTTTCTAAAGATTGAATGCATAGCGGGCAAATCCCTTTTTCACATCCTCGTAGTGGGATCTGCTTACAGGGATTTGGGAGTGATTGGAAAGTGTCAGGTATTTTCGGTTAATATTTGTAATATGACGCAGATTGACAAGGTAGCTTCGGTGAGAGAAAAAGAACCAGGGACAAAGTGTTTCTTTTAATTCATATAAACTGTCCCCTGTCACAACAACAGAAGGCTGCGAGGCAGTATGGATTTCTGTTTTTCTCAAAATACGTTCCATGTAAATAATGTCATTTTGCAGAAGTTTAATTTTTTCCCTGCCGGTTGGGACAATTAAAACAGGTGATTTTAATGTCTCTAAAGTACGCGAGGCTTTTAAAAGAGCAGATGGGAGGTAGCGGTCAATCTGTTGTTTTAAAACATAATACACATGAGATGTCTCATATACATCAGAAATATAGTCTATATAATTGGTGATATATATAATCTGGCAGTTAGGATAAATCTGGTTGATTTCCTTTGCAGTTTGTATTCCATTTTTGGTATCTAATTCAATATCCATCAAAATAATATCCGGTCTGCATTGATTAGTCTGTACTTCATTGAGAATAGAAGAACTGCTATAATAAAGAAAGAGTTCATAAGGTTCGGTGCAATATTGTCTTAGCTTTTCTTCTATCTGTTTTATCTGTATCTGTTAACTCAGTTATGGTCTGCATATGATTAGAAAGATCGTGATGAATGCGTCGCAGTTTCAGTGACTCTTCTTCAATCTGCTTGTAGTCAGAGAGCATCCGGGTTAAATTTTCTTCCCGTTTCCGGTCCAGCCTGGACTTTTTTGCTTTTTTAAGAAGTTCCTGGATTCCGTCGATGAAAAGTAGATTTCCCAGTAAGATAATGAAAAAAATAAGAAAAGAGACAATGGGAGAATGCATATCAATCATAGCAAGAGGAGCACCAGAAGCAATAAAAAAACAGACTGCTCCAATTTCAACAAAGATCCGGTAATTGAGATAGGTTGAAAAGAAGTGCCATAATTTGTGGCAGAAAAGAGCAGCAGCACATTCTGGTATTCCCATGGACAACATATAGATGGAAAGTGCTCCCACTTCATTTCCGGGAACAATTGTGCGGGGGTCATAAGGCAGTTTTAGAAGGGATCCTAAAAAAGGCCAGACAAGGCTGCCAATCAGACTTTCCATCGTACCGGTCACAAGCAGATAAAAAAAGGTGCATGTAACCCGGTGGCGGATTCTGCTTTCAAAAAATAAAATATTAGGAAGAAAGAGGGATATTAAATAGAGCAGATAGCGGATGGTAGACCGCACATCGCCGGTTACAATTTCATAGCAAAAAAAGACGAGGAATACAAGAAAACAGGCAGTAAATGGATGCTTTACCCATTTTCTTGGCTTCATCACATGGCATAAATAGTAAAAATAGCACATAGTGCAAAGTAAATGATAGATAAGAAACATACCTGTATATGTAATCATTGTCCCATTTCCTTTCGTCAATATTTTGGATTAAGGAAAATACCCTTTGTGTTTCGTCAGTCAAGATATTTTTTTATGATTTTAATTGTCTGTTCCGGTTTTATCACATCGCTTCTTTCTCCAAGCCCTGTAAAATAATCGAAAAAGGCATCATAAATGCTGCTTTCTGAAATCTGGAAGAAAGAAAAAATAGTTCCGGAATTTAAAGGAAGCATGGAGATAGTCGAATCATTATGTATTTCAAAATTAATCTGTGGCTGGCAGGAAAAATAAGTGTCAGGAAGCAGATACAAAAAATATTCTCCGTTTACGCAGAGCTGATATAGTTTTTCTAAAACCTTCTTTCGTTCCGGTATGGAAAATGGATGAAGAAACTCACTGTATTTTGCAGATAGTTCGCCGGTTTCATAAAAATGTTTCAGCGCCGAGAGTGGAAGGAAAGCATGAATATTGTTTTCCTGATGGTACTGAACAATCAAATCTTTTAAAATCCCTTCTTTTATAATCTGCAAAATTAAGTCGGATTTAAAGTGACTTTTGATGAGAGAAAAATCAAAAAGCCGCAACAGACAGAGACAACTGTCATAAGTATATAAAACAGTATCCTTTTTTCCGTTTAGAGAATTTATAAAAAAAGAAACTGCATCGCATACGTTTTCTGCCTGGTAAATCAGAGGCATTGACTTTTTTAAAGTCAGTTGAAATTCTTCAGTATAGTGTCTTACCAGTTCCGGATTGGTGTAAATAACTGCCCGGTTATAATCCGCTGACAATAAAATGACCTGTGTAGTGGTAATCAGATAGTAGGGCCAGAGGCAGGAAGCAACATCGGGAAGTTCAGAGCCGGAATAAAGATAATAGGCAGAGTATCCCAGATGAGGCTGAATGGCAAAGGGAAGTACTTCCTTTAACATATTCAGATTATAGGAACTGTCAGCCAACTGTTCCGGATTTTTATGCAGGGTTAATAGATGTTCTATTCGGGCTGTCATGCTGCTGTTAAAAAATACCCGTTTTAATTCGGTTAAAAAAGCGGTACAGGAAGTTGGAATATTCGTGTAAAAAACAGGGTTTCCTGTATCTGGAGAGCGAAAAGATTCCCGGGTAATGACTTCTGATAAGTAGTGGAAAGTGTCTACATTTCCTTTTGTAAAAACTGGGTCAGCATAGGGGGAGGTCATGGTATCCTTTAATACTAATGGAGAAGGGAAAATGTGCTCTTGTTGTTGTAAATTGCCGATATATTCAATTGTTTCTTTGATAAGTAGACGATTTTTATATCTGCTTGTACCGATTCGTTCTATTTCATACAGTTCTAACAGAGATTCCTCTTCAAAAGGAGTCATCCTTAAATGACTACAGAATTCTGTTACAAATTCTTTGCCTGGAAGCCGCTTGCCGGTCACCATACGCTGCAGTGTAGTCCGGTCCATGTGATAGATATTGGAAAAATGATACACACTGGCTCCATTTTCTGTTAGAAGCTGTTTGCATTTTTGACTGAAATTGGACATATGCAAGTCACCTCGTGTCGAATTATTTTACTAAATTATACAGGAAATTAAGAGGAATGAAAAGAGCTGGAATCGGAAAAAGAAGGTTATTCATGTAAAAAAATCAACATTTCGTGAAAAAAAAGTTTGGCACAATAGGGAGCACATATTGAAAATGTCGAAAAAAGGCAGTATAATAAAAAAACGCTAGTAACATTTGTGAATCTCAGAGTTTCATAAATATGGGCGGAGGGGCAGTATATTGGAGAGAAATACTCATTTAGAGGAGAAAAGATATAGTTGTTTTTTGTAAGGGTGCGAAGTATTGAACGGTTTTTGTATCAGACAGAGGGGACTGTGTGGTACGCACATGTATTAGCCTCTGAGGTCGTTGTAAGGATGAGCTCAGAGGCTTTCGCCACGTACAAAATAAAGGAGGATGAACAACAATGAAAAAACTTAAGACAAAAGCATTTTTATGGATCGTGCTGGCATTTGCACTGCTTGCACTGCCGGTACACGGTTCAAACGTAATGGCCGAGGAGACAGGCACAGGATATGCAGTGACAGTGAATAATGGAACACTTCAGTGCACCTATAACGGTGTGCAGCAAAAGCAGGTTTATCTGGCACTGACAGCTGTGGATAATGTCTACACAGTAGTTTTACCACAGACAGAGGGCAGTAAAATATATTATTTTAATGCGGACGGTGTCGGCAAAGCTTATACAGGAACAAAGATTATTGCAATCACATATGGCGATAAAGAGACAGAATATTATGTCAAAAAAGGTGTGCTGGGTACCGGTTGGTATAAAAGCGGAAGTAAGAGATACTATTATACAGACGGGAAGATGGCAACCGGATGGAAAAAGATTGGTTCCTATCGCTATTATTTTAGTAAAGAGAGCAGTAATAAAGGGGTGCTGTTAACAAATCAGATTGCAGGAACAAAATCGGATGGGTATTATTATGTAGACGGAAGCGGTATTCAGGTGACTTCGAAAGAGATAAAACTGGCGGTTAAGTTTGTCAATGCCCATACAAAGACAAGCTGGTCGAAAGATAAGAAGTTAAAAGAATGCTTCAAGTATTTATGGAAGAATTACACATATAAGCGTTTCTATGAGACACCAAAAGCTTCGAAGCTTTCTGGTTATGCCACTTATATGCTTTCGAATAAGAAAGGCAATTGTTACCGCTATGCCTGCAGTTTTGCATGTATTGCCAAGGTCCTTGGATATGAGACAAGGGTTGCAGTAGGACAGATTTCCAGTGCAAGGGGCGGAATGACTCCTCATGGCTGGACTGAGGTGAAAGTGGGAGGAAAGTGGTATATGTGCGATGCTAATATGCAGAGAAACCACCCATCAATCAACTCCTACATGAAGACAAATGGCAGTTATGCATATCGTCACAGCTGTTCTAAACGCTTTAAACTGACAATCAAAAAAGGGAAGGTATCCTGGAAATGATTTTTAGCTCACTAGAATTTTTATGTGTATTTTTACCTGTTGTTTTTCTTTTGTATTCTGTAATTCCATCGCTGAAAGCACGGAATGGATTGTTGATTTTAGCCAGTCTTTTCTTTTATGCTTACGGTGAACCGGTATATGTGTTTTTGATGATTTTTAGTGCACTTTTCAATTATCTTTGTGCAAGAGTAATCAGCCGGGGAAGAGGCAGGAAAGCAGCGTTAATCGCAGGGGTTTCCATTAATTTGGGAATCCTTGCGGTGTTTAAATATGCTGTGTTTCTGATTGAAAGCTGTAACCGAATGTTATCGACGAGTTTGCCTGTACCTCAGATTGCACTTCCAATTGGTATTTCATTTTTTACTTTTCAGGCATTATCCTATGTAATTGATGTATATATGGAGAGAGTTGAGGTTCAAAAAAGTTTCTGGAAAGTATTGCTCTACATCTCCTTCTTTCCCCAGTTGATTGCAGGACCAATTGTAAAATATAGAGATATCAATGAAGCAATTGATAACCGGAGCCAGGATGCACAGCAGATTGCAGCAGGACTGTCAAGATTTATATGTGGACTTGGAAAAAAGGTTTTGATTGCCAACACAATGGGACTTGCGGCGGATCACGTTTTTACAGCTTCCATGTCTCAGATAAATGCAGTCACGGCCTGGATTGGGGCAGCAGCGTATCTTATGCAGATTTACTATGATTTTAGCGGATATAGCGATATGGCAATCGGACTGGGCAAAATGTTCGGGTTCCAGTTTAAAGAAAATTTTATTTATCCTTATGCAGCAGAAAGTATCAAAGAGTTTTGGAGAAGATGGCATATCTCGCTGTCAACCTGGTTTAAAGAATATTTATACATACCGCTTGGTGGAAATAGAAAGGGACGTTTTCGTACCTGTGTAAATAAGATTATTGTATTTTTCTTTACCGGTCTCTGGCATGGAGCCAACTGGACTTTCGTTGTCTGGGGGTTATATCATGGATTGTTTTTACTGTTGGAAGAATATGTACCTGTGATAAAAAGACTGCCGAAATTTATTGCGCATATTTATACGGTTTTAGTTGTGTGTGTCGGATTTGTAATTTTTCGAGCAGACACACTGACCCAGGGCCTTTCCATGATTGAACAGATGTTCACTGGTTTTACATTTTCAACAGCAAGTGTAAGTTTTGCCATGCAGCAGCTGACACCATGGTTTATTGTAATGTTTCTTGCCGCCGTTGTGGGAGCAGGACCGATAAGGACATTGGCAGATAAAATTCGCAGGCAGGCAGAAAAAGGAAACGGCCTTCGCAGAGGCGTGTTTGTAGTAACCATATTGATTCTTTGCTGGTGCCTGATTCGTTTGTCTGGAAGTACCTACAATCCATTTATTTACTTTAGATTTTAATCAGCAGCGAGGTGGAATATGAAGAAAAAAGACTGTATTTTATACATTATAATATGTTTGCTGCTGTGTATTCTTCCCTTTGCGGGAATGGCTGTTTGTCCGACTAAGACAACGACAGAAAATAAAGTACTGGCAGCATGGCCGTCGACAGTCAAAGACGGTAAATGGAATAAAGACTATTTTAATGAGATGGGAAGTTATTTTGAAGATCACTTTGCTTTCCGCAACCTGCTTGTAACCGCAGATGCCGATATACAGAGTAAACTCTTTAAAGTGTCGAATGTGGACACGGTTACAGTGGGATCAGAGGGGTGGTTGTATTATACTGCCACACTGGATGATTATCTGGGGCAGAATGTAATTTCTGAAAGAGAAGCATTTAATATTGCAAACAATCTTTCGTTGCTAAAACGTTATGTGGAGCAGCAGGGAGCTCGTTTTTTGTTTACAATAGCACCGAATAAAAACACGCTTTACGGAGAAAATATGCCGTATTATAATAAAAAGAAAGTCAGTAATACCAACAATATGGATCTTCTCTTGCCTTATCTTACCTCGGAGGAAACATCCTATGTAGACCTTTTTCAGATTTTTGAAGCTCAAAAGGAGACGTTGTATCTGAAACGTGATTCCCATTGGAATCAGAAAGGTGCTGTGCTTGCATATGATACGCTCCTCGATAGCTTAGAGATGGAACATAATACCTATGAGACCACGAAAGCAATCCGAACAAAGACAGAGTATGGTGATTTGAATAAAATGCTGTATCCACTTGGTGCGAAACCGGAATGGAATTATGAATATCAGTATGAGAATCAGTATTCTTACATAACAGATACAAAAAGTGTGGAGGAAGACTGGATTGAGACAGAGAACGATTCGGCAGAAGGCTCTCTTCTTATGTTTCGTGATTCGTTTGGAAATACATTGCTTCCACTTATGGCCAATGCATTTTCAAAAGGATATTTTACAAAGTCGGTTCCTTACCAGATTGGCAGCTATATGGAAGAGTATCAGCCAGAACTTGTTATTGTGGAAAAAGTAGAGAGAAACGTGGAGGATTTTGCACTGAGTCCGCCGGTCATGAAGGGGCTTGAGACAGAGATGGATATAAGCAGCCTTAAAAATGTAAAGACAGCGACTACACTTGCTGTCAATGAGGAAGAAAGCGATTCTTCTTATTGGAAAATTACAGGAAGTATAGATAGAACAGCCATGAATCCGGAGTCGAAGATTTCCATAGCTCTGACTGCAGGCGGTGAAACAAAGATTTATGAAGCATTTACCGTTACAGATGAGAATTCTGACTATGGCTATGCTTTATATATGCCAAAGGTGGAACTTCCTTACGAGACTGTGGAGGCGGAGATTATAGTTGTGACCCAGGAAGAAATGCAGAGTGTATTTAAAGAGGAGATAAAATTGGGGGGAGGAGAATGAAAACAACAAGATTAAAGCCGTTAAAATGGATTATTTTGATTGCGATGGCAGGCCTTTTGCTTGCAGGATTGTCTGGTTGTCAGGAAAAACAGCTGAATGTTACAATAAAAGATCAGCAGACAGAGACACAGATGAGTGTAGAGGAAGGATGTAGTGTAAAGCAGGCCCTGAATCTGGCAGAAATTGATGTTCATTCAAAAGACGAAGTCACTCCCGGACTCAATGAAAAAATCACAAAAGAGAATACCCACATTTCTATCAGTCGTTATGCCAAGGTGACGGTAAACTGTGATGAAACGACGAAGGAGATAGAACTTACCGGAGCGAAGGTAGAGGATGCGTTAGAAACAATGGGAATTACTCTCCATAAAAATGACTATATGGATCATGACAGAGAAGCGTATCTGACCGATGCTATGAGTATTTCTGTGATAAGAAGAAGTGCCGTGACAGTAGTTGCAGATGGAAATAAGACAAAATGTCTGACAAAAGCTTCGACTGTGCAGGAGCTGCTTAATGAACAGGGAGTATCTGTTGGCAAGAAGGACCGTGTGAAGCCAGCTTTGACAAAGGCAGTAAAGGATGGAACAAAAGTTGTTGTAAAAAGGGTGTCAGTTAAGAAAATAACGGAAAAAGAACCGGTAGATTATGGCACCAAGACAGAATATTCCAGCAGTATGTACGAGGGAACAAGTAAAGTAAAAAAACAGGGAAAAAAGGGGGAAAAGGAAGTCGTATATCAGGTTACCTATGTGGACGGCAAAGAAGAAAGCCGGAAAGCAGTAAAAGAAACTGTAATCACAGAACCAGAGGATCAGGTTGTCGTACAGGGAACAAAGAAGAAAAGAAGAATTGTTTCGAGAAAGAAAGTGTATGACTGTGATGGTTCCGGGCATGGTTACTATATTATTACCTGGTCAGACGGAACTGTAGAATATGAAGATTTCTAAAAAAATAGTGATATTTTTTCTCATTTTCATGCTTGGGATAGAGATACCAGCTATGCCGGTAAAAGCAGCAAGTAAAACAACGATAAAAGAATTGCTGCAGACGGCAATGAAACCGGTTGGCACAACAATGTATGTCTGGGGCGGCGGCTGGAACAAAAGCGATACAGCGGCTGGGACAGAGGCAAGAACGATTGGAATCAGTCCTGCGTGGAAAAAATATTTTAAAAAACAGACTGCCAGTTATAATTTTAAAAAAACAAAGTATAAACGAAGCAAGGGACTTGATTGCTCCGGATATATTGGCTGGTGTATTTACAATGTTATGAATACCAAGAGTGGAAAAAAAGGGTATGTCATGAAAGCAAAAAAGATGGCTTCTAATTTTGCTTCAAGGGGATGGGGAACCTATAAAAGCAGAAAAAAAGTAAAAAATTATAAAGCTGGGGACATCATGAGTTCTGACTGTTCCTGCTGTGGACATGTCTGGATGGTGATTGGCCAGTGCGAAGATGGAAGCGTGGTACTGGTGCATTCAAGTGCACCTGGCGTTCGGATCAGCGGGACCACAACCAAATCAGGGAGCTATTCCAGTCAGGCAATTCAGTTAGCCAAAAAATATATGAAAAAATATTATCCGGCATGGTATCGAAAATATCCTTCATGTGGTAAAAATGCAACTTATCTGAGCCATTACAGTCAGATGAGATGGACATTGTCGAATCAGTCGGGATCCGTTATGTCAGATCCAGATGGTTATCGAAATATGACACCGGAGGAAATTCTAAAAGACTTGTTTCATGAAAAATAATAGTGATAAAGACTACTGTAGTAATTCGAACGCAGTGGTCTTTTTTTATGACTTTTCCAATTATGTAAAAAAAGTTTGGCATACAAGGTAGCACATATAGAAAAAAGTGAGAGAACTACAGAAATTGATTGGATGAATACA
>JAUNBT010000499.1 GCA_030526985.1 Lachnospiraceae bacterium
AAGAAACTATGAAATTATTAACATTTATATACGAGGGAAAAGAACAATCTGGAGTATTATCTTTGGATGGAACAGAAGTATATTCTTTTGAAAAATTGCAGCAGCCATTTAAAAATATGGAAGAGGCAATTCGTTCTATGAATGCGGCGGATATAAGGGCATTGCAAAGTCTTTGTGATATGTTAAAAGGTCAGGGAATTGCAATGAAGGATATTCAAAAATGTGCACCGATTCCCTGCCCGGCTCAAGATATAATTTGCCTTGGTATTAATTATCTTGCCCATGCAGAAGAGTCTGCACGATATAAAAAAGAGGCATTTGAAAGAAATCGCGATTATCCAGTTTATTTCTCAAAAAGAGTAAACCGGGCAGTTGCAGATGGAGAGGCGATTCTAAGTCACGGTGATATATTAGAGCGCTTAGACTATGAATCAGAGCTGGCTGTCATTATAGGAAAAGATACAGTTAACGTTAAAAAAGAAAATGCATGGGATTCGGTATTTGGGTATACGATCATCAATGATGTGAGTGCCAGAGAAATACAAACTCGTCATAAGCAATGGTATTTTGGAAAAAGCTTGGATGGTTTTTGCCCTATGGGTCCATGGATAGTGACAAAAGATGAAATGGAAACACCTCCTGTTTTGAAAATCACTTCTAAGGTAAATGGTGAATTGCGACAAAACAGCACTACGGATTTGCTTGTTTTTGATATACCATACGTGATAGAAGAACTGAGTCATGGAATGACATTAAAAGCAGGTACTATTATTTCAATGGGTACACCGGCAGGTGTGGGAATGGGCTTTAATCCACCTAGATTTTTAAAGTCAGGTGATGTTGTGGAGTGCGAAATTGAGAAAATTGGAAAAATAACAAATATAGTAAAATAACAAAAAAGAATCCTTTTTTCTGAAAACTATTGACAAATAATTCGTGTTCGATATAATTAAATTACATTTTAGATATTTAGGGAGAATTTTGTATGTTAGCAAATCAAAAAGTGAATACAACAGCATATTCCTTTTATTATTTCTGGGGCTTTTATTACAGCGCCGGATTATTTTGCTATGACAAAACATCTCAGTAATGTATCCAGAATCTATTTGATACATACTTTAAGGACTTAGAGCCGATGTTTGCATAGCAGACATCGGCTTTTTATGTTAGAAAAAAGATTTGAGTCCATAAGTAAGAAAAAGAGTTGATGGCCACAGCTCTGAAATCACGAAAATCAATTATTGGAAAATAGGAGAATAAAAATGATAGTTATATTAAAACAAAATGCAACTGCGGAGAGTATTAAGGAATTAAAAGAAAATTTAATAAAAAAAGGATTTGATATTCATGAATCACATGGTACTTCCACTACAATTTTAGGGTTGGTGGGAGATACATCCACCATGACGGAAGATCATTTACTTAGCTATGAGGCAGTGGAGATGGTACGGAGAATTCGAGAGCCATTTAAACTGGCCAATCGAAGAGTACATCCAAAGGATACCATAATAGATGTTGCTGGAACCAAAATAGGATCGGGACATTTTCAAGTGATCGCAGGACCCTGTTCTATTGAGACAAAGGATCAGATTATTGAAGTGGCAAAGGCAGTAAAAATGTCAGGGGCTAAATTTTTAAGAGGTGGAGCTTTTAAGCCTAGAACTTCACCATATTCTTTTCAAGGTCTCCATGAAGACGGTTTAGATTTGCTTTTGGAGGCAAAAAAATCAACAGGAC
>JAUNBT010000500.1 GCA_030526985.1 Lachnospiraceae bacterium
TAAGTCTTTCCAAAAAGACGGTGAAATTCCAGGTCATTTTCCCGTATTTTTCTAGAACTGGCATTTTCTTTTATGAGCTGCTCTAGGTGCTTCAGATTATTTTTTAAGGCATCCCGCTCTTTTTGATTTTGATCGGCATGTTCAATGATTAATTCCAGAATATCGATTTCAAAACAATAACGAAGTTCATAAAGGTTTTCCACATTTGGATTTGTGGCAAAAAAACTAAAAAGAAAAGAATTCATAATGCTGTTTCCGTTGAAATCGGAGATATAGGTGCCGTTTCCAGCTTTTACTTCCACCAGACCAAACGCAGATAAGATCTTCATAGCTTCTCGAACGGATCCCCGACTGACACAGAGTCCCTCAGATATTTCCGATTCACTGGGGAGCTTGTCACCGGGTTTTATTTTCTTTTCTATAAGAAGCTGTTTGATATTATTTACTACGATATCTACGGCAGATTCCCGTTTGTTGATTCCCTCAAATAGGTTGTTCATGTTATTCCCTCCATATAATTTCCATAAGCAGTGGAGTCTAAACTCTTTTTATAGTGTAACATCCATAATGGTAAAACGTCAAATGTTTTGCAAACAAAAATCGAAGTAAAGAAAAAGTAGACAGGATTATTTACGAAATGAAGGGGTTAAATATGTACAATATTACCAAAAAAGAGAAATGATATGTTTTGAAATTGTGAAAACTATTGACACTGAAAAGGAAATATGATATATGTTAAACATCAAATGTTTAATTATATACAAAAGAACTATTAAAAAAGGGAAAAGGATTAAGGAGGATTTTATGCGAAGAAGAATTTTAAGTGTTTTATTGGGAGCTACATTGGTAGCAAGTATGCTTGTAGGTTGTGGTGGAAGTTCATCTACAGACAGCAGTTCAGACGCAGCAGCAACAGAAACTGAGGCAGCAGCAACAGAAGAAGCAGCAACAGATGACGCAGCGAAAGAGGAAACAGCAGATGCATCTGGAGATTCCGTATTGAAAGAAGGAGACTATGTAGTTGGTCTTTCTAATTCATACTTCGGAAATACCTGGAGAAAACAGATGGTTGAGGCGTTTACAAACGCAGCTGAATCTGCAAAAGAAGCTGGATACATTTCAGATTATGAAATCCAGAATGGTGATAACACTGTTAACTCACAGATCGCTCAGATTAACAGCTTTATCCTGGATGGAGTAGATGCTATTTGTATTTGTGCAGCATCTCCAACAGCATTAAACAGTACTATCCAGAAAGCACTGGATGCAGGTATTACTGTAGTAGCATTTGACTCTATCGTAGATTTGGATGGCGTTTATACTATGGATTATCCTTGGTCACAGATTGGTAAAGACAGTGTAGACTTCGTTGCTGATAAATTAGGCGGCAAAGGAAATGTAGTAGTAGTTCGTGGAGTATCTGGTGCAGCACCTGACCAGGGAATCTATTCTGGAATTACAGAAGCAATGAAAGAGTACCCAGACTTAAAGATCGTTCAGGAAGTAATTGGTGAAGCAAGTGCAACTAAGACTCAGGAAGAATTAACAAAAGTTATGGCTTCTCTTCCAGACGTAGATGCAGTCATCACACACTGTGGTGGAGATGCAATCGGTGCAGTAAACGCATTTGAGCAGTCTGGTAAAGATATGCCTATCATCATTGGTGACAACACTGCTGAATATATCAACTGGTGGTTAGAGCAGGATGATTATGATACATT
>JAUNBT010000114.1:0-7452 GCA_030526985.1 Lachnospiraceae bacterium
TCATAAAGGAAAATTCATCAAAATCCAGTTCCTCTGCCGGTTCCTCTAACTCATCGATCTGATTGTCCATATCCATCTGGAATTTTTGTGCCGCATTCACCTCATCCTTTTTCCTGTGATCTATTTCTTTCCACTTATCTTCTTTCTCCTGTAACTGCTCCTGCTTCTTCTTTTCGTTTTCCTGATTGTCTTTTTGCAGCTGAATCAGTTCTAATTCTCTTTTTTGAAGTTCAACCACATCGCTGGCCTGTAAAGAACGCTCCTCTAGCTGCATCCGTTCCTGTTCCGCTTTACTGTTTTCAATTTGGTGGTTTAAATTTTCTTTTTCTGTCTCAAGATTTGTGATAATCGCTTTATTTTCCTCTATTACATCATTCTGATTTTTCGCTGCCTTGATCTGTGCATTGTAGGATTTTGCCTTTTCATAGAGCATCGCATTGTTATATCTGTCATACACCCTGCCAATTTTTTTTGCCGCATCTATGCTGTCTTTTAGGGCTTCCACATTGGTTTTTAAACCATCCATATTTTCAATCGCCTCGGACATTGGTCTTAAATCATCCTCAGAAAGCATCTGCAACGAATTGCTCAAAATCTCGTTAATTACAGACGGTTTAAAATCTTTCGAAAGTTTCGGTGTACGAAGCTGAATCAAAAGGTCGATCATCTCTTTATATTCTTCCATTGTCTCAAACCCAAATATGGCCCGATTCACAGCCTCCATATATTCCCCCTGGGAATCATAAAGAGCACCTCCGTCGCCTATTCTATTCTTCAATTCCCGTTTTGTAAGAACAACCCGGCTTCCCACTTCTTTATAGAGGGGAAATCCTTCTCCCACCCTTCGTCCATCTGTAATCAGAAAATACCAGGCTTCCAGCTTTTTATTCTTTCTGGCCCGCATCCCTATTCCAATGGTCAAAAAGGTATCCGATTCTTCTCTCTTAAACTCCATATAAAGATAACCGGTCCGCTCATCCCTCACATCATTTTCTTCCAAAAGATAATTTTCCATTCTTCTCGCCCGGGAACCAAAAGGGTCTAGTCGTTCCGGCCGCATATTTCCATCTAATATCAAGGGAATAAAGCTTTGCATTGTAACTGATTTTCCTGAGCCGTTAGATCCACGGAGCAGCATTCTTCCGTCAGCAAAATAAAATTCTTCCACATCATAATACCAAAAATCTACCAGCCCGATTTTATTTGCTCTCCATCTACTGTTCATCTTTTGCCCTCCCTGCATAATCCTTCGGGTATTCTCCTGTTATTTTTCCCATAATAGGTTTTATAAAAATACGCTGTTCCTTCTTATCCTCATGAATCCATTCCAGCCATATTAAATGTTCTTTTATCGTGCGTGCAAAATCCCCTGTCGTTTTTTCCCGATAGGCTTTTATAAATCCCGCACCGTATCTTTCCTTACATTCTTCTAAAAGATGTTGAAACTGGACTTCTTCTAACTCAATCCAGTCGTTGGCTGAAACAAAAAAATCCCCCTGATCAATCTTTTCTCTGAGCAGTCCGTTGAGTAGAAGTAAAATGTCAGACAAACCATTTTCCTCCGGAATTCCCTTTCCAAGACCAGAGCCTTCCTCCAGTACCAGATATGCACTTGTTTTATGAACCTGAAGCTCACCGGAAAAGAGTTCTGACAAATCTTCCTCTATCATATTTCTAAAATTTTTAATATAGGCAAACGTCTCATCACTTTCGTCTTCTTTATAAACTCCCATTCCCATAACCAGGCTCCGGTATACTCTCTGCCTCCGAATAATCCCCCGGTCCTCATTCATTCCAATCCATTCATTTCCCATAAAATCTTCCGGCTTGGAGAACTGTTCTATGTTCTGCGTAAAATTTCTCATAAAATATCTGGAGTTTCCTATATTTTCATAAAGGACATCTTTTTCATAATCTAAGGCAAACTCTTCACTGCTTCCGTCATTGACCCGAATCATACCGCTGTCAATGCAAAATTTCATGACCCGAATCAGATTTTTCCTCGTATGAAAATGTGTCCAATTGATCTCTTCATATTTATCTGTCATCTGAATATATTCTGTAAGCTGGGAAAGAATAAACTGCTCTCCCGCATCTTTATCTTCTAAAAACATAAGGACAAAACAGAGAAATTCATATTCCCGAATCTCTTGAAATTCCCGAATTCCCATCCATGCCTCCGGCAGCGCCGGTGTCTTTTCAAGACGGATGATGTATTGATTCATAAGAAGGGGAAAACCTAACTTTTCCGTAATAAATTTTTTATAGGATCCTATCTCATCTTTTACTTTATAGTATAAATCTTTATTCTGTTCTTTTACAATCCATCGCCTGCCAAGCAGCAACTCCAATGCGTTCATTTAAATCTCCTCAAATTCCAACACGAATTGTGGCATATAAAATGTTCCATCTGTACACCGCACTTCGCATTGACCTTCCTCTTTTGGCATAATCACTTTATATATTCTTCCATCTTCTGTTTTCGCCTGTCTTTTTTTATTTTCCAATGCTTTTGACAGCCAAATCAGAAAAACATCCCGAATTTGTGGTTCCAGAATGGGAAGATTTCCAAACTCAAGTCTTCCTCCGTTAATATATTCGTTGATGATTTCTTTTTCCTGTTCTAGCTTCTCCAATGTTTCAAGCCGCATCTTCTCTTTTTCTGCCCTGCGGTCAACAATCCCTGATTTTTTGTATTTTTCTCTATAGCTTCGGATTCTTGGATTCAGTATTTTTTTAGCCGGAGCTTCTTCAAATACACCGCTGTTCATACGGTCCGTCTCTCTGTGGATTTCTCCTTTTAAATGGTAGGGCATTTCCATGCCAAATAAAACTGCCGAAAGCCTGTGGGCCTCATTTGTCTGCCCACACTGATGAAACACACCTGCAATCTTATAGTATTCCTCCCTGCGGTTTGCGCTGTTTCCGCCTCTCTCGCTGATTCGCATTGCATACCGGGTAATTCTTCTGATTACTTCGTTGGTTGTATCAAAGATTTTGGAAGCCTCGCTGCTTTTTCCATTCTCTCCGACAAACCACTCTTCTATATTTTTCCACCTTCCAATGTTATTCTCATCGAACTGTTCTTTTGTGATTTCCATTTCCAGTCTGGGAATCTTCATCTCGTATTCTGTAACCTTCTCAAGGATTATTTTCCATTTTTCACGGTCATATTCTTTTAAAAGTGCTTCAATCATTGTCACATTCATCTGCAGGCTTTTCACAAACGTCCGCAGATATTCCAACAGCCTGTCTTTATACATAAGAAAAGCCTTTGTCTGCATCAATTCTTCTGCCTTCAGACTGTTTAATTCTCTCATATAATCCTGATAATTCTGATTTAACCGCACAAAGTCATTATTAAGATCATTCCACCAGGAGTAGACCTGTTCCTCAGAACACTCCGCTATTTCCTGAATTTTTGTCAGGCTCATCCGTATTCTTTCCAACAATGCCGGTTCCAAAGAGGCTCCCTCAATCAACAGATTCTCCAGTCGAATCACCATACGTTCAATCTCAACGGCATATTCTGACAGCTGGTAACGAAACTTCCGGTTTTTAAATTCTTCTAAGGTGGCCACACTTTTTGTATCCTGCATAGTGACAAGATTACCCCATTCCTTCAACATCGATAAATCCTGCTGGCACTGTTCCGGCGTATAATTTTCAAAATAGGGATCTTCCTTCAGATTCTCATATATCTCCTCCTGATAAACCCAGTATTTCAATTTTTCATATTGCAAATATAAAAAACGAACAATCACTCTATACCGGTCCGCATTGTCCACCGTCAAATATTTCGTTTCTGTCACTGGTTTGATTAGCTTCTCTGTAACCTTCAATTTTTTTATCTCCTGTGTTTCCTCAATTTCACCTTTTTATCTTATCTTAAATCTCTGTGATATTCTTACCCATGCATTGTATCATATTTTTCATCTGACTACTATAAAAGCTTCCACTGCATTACGCAAAATTAGGATGTTTTTTTGTTGTGAGTATGGTACAATAAAAGAAATTTAGGATTCATTGATGAACAAATCAAGAAAAAACAAGGAGATTTACAAAATGAAAAATTTAATCGTAGGACAATCCGGCGGACCAACAGCAGTGATTAACTGCAGCCTGTACGGCGTCATAAAAGAAGCACTTTCTAACACCAGTCAGATTCCTGTTGTATATGGCATGTTAAACGGTATTGAGGGATTTTTAAAGGATACTGTTTTAAATATTACAGAAGATATGTCTGAGGAAACTTTAGAAGGCTTAAAGATTACTCCCGGTGCTTACCTTGGTTCCTGCCGTTACAAACTTCCAGAAGATTTGTCCGACCCTGTTTACCCAGAGCTTTTCAAAAAATTTGAACAGTATAATATTGGATACTTTTTCTATATCGGTGGAAATGATTCCATGGACACCGTAAGCAAACTTTCCCGCTACGCCGCTGCCCACGGAAGTGACATCCGCATTATGGGAATTCCAAAAACAATTGATAACGACCTTGTTCTCACAGACCACACGCCTGGTTTTGGAAGTGCTGCAAAATATGTAGCTACCACTGTATGCGAGATTGGCATTGATGCTTCTGTCTACGACAGCAAATCTGTTACCATCGTAGAAATTATGGGAAGACATGCCGGATGGCTCACCGGAGCCGCTATCCTGGCACGAAAATATGAACAGGATAATCCAGTTCTCATCTATCTGCCGGAAGTACCTTTTTCTCAGGATAAATTTATCTCCCAGATTGAGGAGAATTTGAAGACAAGAAATAATCTGGTCGTTTGTGTGTCTGAAGGGATTCAGGACGATAAAGGCACCTTTATCTGTGAATATGCCAGCGATGCCGGAGTCGATAATTTTGGCCACAAGATGCTTACCGGATGTGGAAAATATTTGGAAAATCTGGTAAAAGACCGCCTTGGCATTAAAGTCCGCTCCGTTGAACTGAATGTAAGCCAGCGTTGCTCCACTTCCTGCCAGTCACTTACAGACGCCATGGAAGCAGAAACCGGCGGACGTTTTGGCGTTTCCAAAGCTTTAGAAGGTCAGACAGGAATGATGACGGCATTTGTTAGAAACGAAGGTGACACCTACGGTCTCTCTTATACCCTCGTTGATGTCAATGAAGTCTGCAATAAAGAAAAAACAGTTCCAACAGAATGGATTACAAAAGAGGGGACGGATCTTTCTAAAGAATTTATCAACTACGTTCTTCCACTGATTCAGGGAAGCCCTTCTGTTCCGACAAAAGATGGCATTCCTGCTTATGTATACCGCCGTTAAGTTCTTTGCGTAGATTCACCACGGGGAGCAAATTCTTATGTAAAAAACCCATCAAGGAAAGAAAATTGTAATTTCCTTTTGCTCCCCTTTCTTCTTTTGCTGAAAAGTTCCGTTTTCTTTCTCGACTGTTTTTTGAAGATTTCGTATCATGTTCCGATCCTTATTTGTGGCCAGACACAACATCTGTATGATTGTGTAATTTTTTACAGAGGCAATCTTAAGGGATAAATAGTTTCGATTTGTCCCGGCATGGCTGTTCTCCCAGAGTCCCAATTCTATCAGATTAAGAACTATACTGTAAATCTGTTCCTGTGAAACTTCCGTATGATTTTCACTGCTAAACTTTTGTGCCGCAAAATGTACGTCAACTGCTTCCTGTCTACATCGCCTTTTGGCATAGGTTAAAATTGCATCTAAAACATAATCATCACAATACATCCCTGCCGACAACTTTTTGTGTTCTTCTTTCAAATAGGCAAGATAGGCCTTCGCTCGTCCGGAATCAACAGCAGAATTTTTGTGTTCTAAATCCAACATGATATTCTCCGTATTTTCCCGTTCTGCATTGATATAAGAAATCTGCTTTTTCAGGGTTTCATATTCTTCCTTTAGCATTTCATTCATCTGCATCAAATATTCCCTCTCCTGCTTCATCCTGTGTCCCTGCTCCACAAAAATCCATGTTGCCACAAACAGAATCAAGGCCATACAGGCAATATTTACGGCAAAGTATCCCCCGGATAAAAACCATTGTATGTTTTCACTTGTCAGCCTGCTTACAATCACTGCATACACGATAAAAAACGCCAATAAAAGAGCCCATATCTTGGTATGTTTCAGCTGAATATCCCTAAATTTTTCCAATATGCGGTGTATACATAAATGGATGATAAAAAAAGTAATTGCCATTAGAGGAATCAAAAACAGCCAGCGAATTCCCATTTTATATGGATACATCGTTTCCCAACCATTTTCCTTAAAACCACTTAAAATAGAAATATTGATTCCAAGCAAGAATACTGCCAAAAATTCTCCCATAAAGCTTGCCAGGATTGTCTTCATGGCATTGTCCTCAAAAAAGTGGATAAACAAAAGATACTGGCAGACAGAATATACAATTTCTATAAAAACATTCACATGAAAGAAGCTTCCATTATGGAGCAAGGGGATATCTACAAACAATATCACAAAAGTATAAACGTTATGCATGATAGAAAGAAAAAAAGGAAGTATACTCCATTTTTTCGGATGAAGCATCGTCCGCATCACCATATAACAAATCATTAAAGAAGCAGTATTCTGTGCAAAAACACATATAAACAAGAAAATTCCAATCCTTGTACCATCATAAAGTGTCATGGACTGCCTCCTGTCTAGTCATTTCCGGCATCTGCGTGTTCATTGTCAGCCAGATTGTAAGGTAACTGTCAGTTTTATTGTAATCCACCTGAACATCACCATCATACTTTTCTGCCAATTTATTTATAATCACTGTACCAAGGCCATGAAACTCTTTCTCTTCCTTGGTTGTTTGAAATGTAATTTCTTCGCCGGGATTTACCCGATTTTTTACTTCAATGGATAGCTTGGAATCGGTACTGTACATCCTAAAAACAATTTCCCGCATCGATTCATCCGATATTTTTTCATTTGCCTCAATGGCATTGTCTAACAAATTTCCACACAAAGAAACCAGATTAATCTCAGAAATTACGCCAAAATCAATATTCTCTTCTACAAAGATGGAAATGGGAATGTTTTTACTCTCACTTAATTCTTTTCTGGATGCAAGAAGCGCCTCCACAAACTGGTTCTGGTAAGTTTCCTTAGCACCGCTCATTCTATTGTTAAGCGAATCGATGGCATCTCCAATCACACCATCAGTCTGCTCATCCTTTGCAACTATATTTTCTAATGTCTGAATATGACGTGCCAGGTCATGGCGATAACAACGCATATCATCTACTTTCACTTTTAATAGTTCACAATAGTTTTTCGTCATTTCCATCTGAGTTTTCAATACCTGATTCGTCTCTTCTATCCGGGCGGCATTTTTATATAAAAGAAAGGTCACAATGCCTACCAGTAAAATGTTTAGTATGTAGTACAGCATTTCTTTATCCTCTTTTCAACCGTGTCTTTATAAGGTTTCTTTTGTAGAGCTTCCTT
>JAUNBT010000114.1:7477-9747 GCA_030526985.1 Lachnospiraceae bacterium
GAATCTGCAGATTCTTATAAAATCTGTAGCAATGCCCATTTTTCAAAGGCTTCTTTTACGGGTTGAATATATTTACGACTAATCTGTATCACTTTCCCATTATTCATCACAAAATAATCCCGATGTTTTTCCCTCACTGCTGGAAAATAAATTATGTAGCTGTTGTGGCATCGTACGAAATCGCTGGTGGATACCATGGTCATAATCTTATCTAATTTTTCAGTGACAACATATTGGTTGGATTCCGTTTCAATTATCGTATGCCGCCTTATACGCTCAAAAGAGAGAATCTCATGTGGATTTAAGATAATGGAAGTTCCTCCGACAGTAGAAAATACCAGTTTCTGCGTATACTGCCTTTGATTATGGCTCAAACGCTTAAAAACATCAGGAAGTCGGGTCTTCAACTCATCTTTCAAAACAAAATACGTGTGTTCTGTCTCGTATACATTTCTAGCATAATAAAGGAAATTTGTTATGTATACAATCTGGCAATTCTTCCATTTGTCATTGATATTTTTCGCCACTTCAATTCCGGACTCTTTTCCTATCTGAATATCCAAAAAGATAGCTTCCAATGGTTTACCGTCATGGTTCAGCAGACTTTGTCCATCTGAATACGTATAAATTTCCAGTGCAAGACCTTCTTGCTGTCCATATTCTTCTATGTATGTCAAGGTATTCTCCAGCCATTCCTTATCATCATCACAAATCGCCAGTATCATATATATCTGCCTCCGTAGATGGGTATTCACCCCTGTTTTCACTGCATGTGCCTTTTTTTCAATTTCGCGGGGTTTCTTTGTAAAGTATATCATATTATTATGAGGTAGGGCAATTGGGATTTTACAACAAATGAAGCAGCCACCTGGTTTCTCTAAGAAAATCCCCTGAAATCATATTGAAACATTTCTGGTTCTGATTTCAGGGGAAAGATGGTTTACAGTTTCTAGTATGGTATCTCCACAACTGTTTTCTATTTTTTGTCTTTATTCCTTTTTATTTGTTTTTACGCTTGTAAACGGTATAATTTCCTGTTATAATATATGTTAATTTCAGTAATTTGAGTAAAATCATCTCATCACAATTTCAATTTATTTCAATCTGCTTTATCGTAGAAACTCTTGAAGATTACATTCATTACATTTATAATAAAAAGGAGAAGATACACATGAATAAAAACAGCAATAGGACTCTTTCTGACGAACAGCCGGCCGTAAACAAGAATCACAAAGATCGGCTTTTCCGGTTCATTTTTCAAGATAAGGCATCTCTTTTGATGCTTTACAATGCACTGAACGGAACAAATTATCAGAACCCAGATGATTTGGAAATCAATACTTTGGAGAATGCGGTGTTTCTTTCGATGAAGAACGACCTCTCCTTTCTCATCTATGGGGTTTTAAACCTGTATGAACATCAAAGCAGCCAGAATCCGAACATGCCGCTGCGGAACCTGATTTATACGGTAGATTTGATTAAAGGATTTATCAGTCAGCACGGATTTGATATCTATGGCAGCCGATTAATTAAGCTTCCAACTCCTCAAGCCGTTGTGTTTTATAACGGAAAAAAGGAAGAACCGGAACGGCAGGTATTAAAGCTCTCCGATTCCTATGAAGTTTCAGGGAAAGAAGCAAGTCTGGAATTTTCTACCATTATGATTAACATTAATTATGGGAAGAATCAGGAACTGATGGAGAACTGTCGTCCGCTGATGGAGTATTCTGTTTTTATTGCGAAGATCCGCCATTATGAGGCACAGTCTTTCAATCTTGGCGATGCGGTAGCGACTGCAGTCAATGACTGTATTCGGGAAGGCATTTTAAAGGATCTTTTGCTCAAACATAGAAGTGAGGTGACATCTATGATTTTGGATGAATATAATGAACAGCAGCATATCGAGAATGAGAAAAGGTGGAGCCGCGAGGAAGGTCTTGCCCAGGGGCTCGCTCGTGGCAAAGAAGAAGGAATTTATATTTTTATTGACACTTTACTTGAGGTAGGTATTGAATGCGATACCATAATACAAAAATTAATTGGGAAGTATCATTTAACTGAATCTGAGGCAGCTCAATATCTTAGAAATCATTCTGTATAAAAACGAAAATAAATGGAGTCAAGTACCAAGATTCACTCTTGATATAATCTATTGATCCTTTCAATATCAGTAATACTTTGGTCTTTAATTTGTATGGTTCAGTTGATGCTTGTTTATCAATTAATATATTTCTGAAAAAAGACTGCCCGATTTCAAAATGAACCTGGCA
>JAUNBT010000501.1 GCA_030526985.1 Lachnospiraceae bacterium
ATCATCCTTTTGCAGACAAAAACATAGGCTGGTACCAATAGAGTATCTAGCCTATATTTTTTGCGATATAATATCGATATTTTAAATATCGAAGTTTTTATCGTTTCTTCTCTAACTTCTTTTCCAGTCGTTTTTTTCTACTTAATATTTTTGCCTCAAATTCTCGATTCGTTTCTTTAATAATTTTCTCATTACTTTCCAGATATTTAGAAACTTTTTCAATTTCTTCACCCGGAGTAAACTTTATTTGCAATGCTAATTCTGGAAGTATACTGTGAATATTAAAAACTAAAGTGTTAAATAATTTATGTTTGTTATCGCCGTAAAAATTATAACGTTCTTCTTTTGTCATACTTTCTTCATCAATTAGTATCGTGTCAACATATGGTCTTGAAAAACCAGATCGCTTTGACAGCATTGAAACCGTATATTCCTTTATGTTGCAAAACAATCTGACTTTTTGATAAATATTGCTTTTATATTGATTGATAAATTGTTCCAACAGTTCATCCTTTTTATCCTGTTTATTTTTTATACTAACGTAAAATCTAATTGGTATTTGAAATCTTTTGATACACTCATATACTTCATTTACATTCAGGTACATTTTAGATGTTGGTTTCATTCTTTCTTTTAATTTTTCCGGTTTAACATATTCATATTCTCCGGAATACCACTCAACAAAATCATCGCGGTCTATCGATGAATTATTGATATACCATTCAATCAGCCAACGTACTTTTACTATTTCATTAATTCCATCATCAGAATTTAATATTATTTCTTTCATTTGTACTCCTCTTTATATTTCTATTTCTTAAATGCACAATGACAGCACATTTCAATTTGCTCTTCATTTCCCTATCAATTATATCATTGCCCTTCGAGAAAAAAAAGATGATGACTCTAATTATTTAAACCCAACTTATGTTCCTAAGGAACATAAGTTGGATTCAGATGGATTGGGATACTTCCCAAATTGTAAAGAGGGGGGGATTGGGGTTACCCCCCAACAAGCTGCTTGGACGACTGCGTCGGACAAGTAGGAAGCTTGCTTAAAATCTGACAGATTTTAATTCTTTCTTTTCCCAGGGAACATAAGTTGCTATATTTCATAATCTTCTACATCCATACTTTCACTCACTGCTTCTAATTTTATTTCCCCTGAATCTAATACGATATCATTTGATAAATCCTTCATCGTCTCATCACTCTCGAGCTTTGCTAATTTCGTTTGTGTTTCATCTATTTTTACATATTGGTTAAGTTCATGTTCATAATTATGCATCAAATATTGAGAGGCTTTTTCTGCATAGTTACAGGCACGAAACAATTCGTTTGGATCATCTTTTAATATCTGAATCCATGCTTTTAAATAATCCGTATGGTCTTCTAGTAATTCTCCATCCAAATGTATGTTTAAATCTGCCTGTAGGAATGTTCCGGTAAGCTCTGCAATCAATTCTTCTCTTGCATATTCGGAAGTCCCAAATTGATTCATTAAAGGACGGTTTAATCTCGATTCATGACCGGTTGAATGAGCCATCTCATGTAATGTAACCGAAAGAAAAGATTCCTGATTTTTAAAATAATCCCTTGGTGGCAGTATGATTTCATCCGACTTTGGAGAATAATAGGCACTATCTTGTTCTACTTCTTTTATTTTACATTCGGAAGATTGTATAAATTTATCTGCCACTTCTAACATCTCA
>JAUNBT010000502.1:0-579 GCA_030526985.1 Lachnospiraceae bacterium
ATGCCAATGAAAAATGCGGCAAATAGTCCTGCAGATGCTCTTGTACCTCTTTCAAATCCCAGCGTGTCACTAATGCTGGCAGCAATTTGTCCAAGAATTGCCCCCTTCGCGGTGGTACTTGGGATTAGTGGCCCAACAACCAAACCCGAGGCAATCAGCCCGTAATACTGACCCTTGTGTGTAGCAGGAAATGTCTTCAACATCAACAGAGTTATTCTTCTTAATAGTCCCGACTTACTTGCACCTGCTCCGATTGCAAGTGCTCCCACAAGCAGCAGCCATGTGTTATTTGAAAAAGTGCTAAATGCTACAGCTGTTGGAGCTGCACCGCAAACTACCCATCCCGAACACATAGCTAACATCGCTACATAATCTTCAAAGGTGTCAAATATCATCCATACAATCGCACCCAAGAGCCAGCCAATTGCTACCAGGGCCTCATGTGTCAGACCTTCAGGTGGTGTTATAAGTATAGATGCTGCAATCACTGCTGCACCTGCCACTAATCCCACCAATTTCATAATAGATTTGTTCATTTTTTTACCTCACATTCTTGAAAATTCAGAAAACTACGTCTCA
>JAUNBT010000502.1:589-1704 GCA_030526985.1 Lachnospiraceae bacterium
ATCTTTAAAAACACAATACCTTAAATATATAGTTGGAATAGGCCTGTCCATAATCATGAGCTAGTATCATAACCCGCTATCGCTTCTGATGAGTACTTTTCTCTGTATTTTTTATCAATGCAATATATATGCCAAGTGAAATTCTCTTTTTAGAGGCACGTATTGTTATCAAAAGTCAATATTCTTTCCCTGTTTTATTTTGGATTTACAATTTTAGCCTTTTAATTTTGAAAAGCGTATTTCATTTTGCATTTCATTTTGAAAAGATTCAGTTCTATTTTTTAATTTTCTTCTTTATTTTTTTGAAAATTCATGTTATTCTATCTACTATAAGCTAAAAACAGAAGGGAGAAGTGCAACTATGAAATATAAAATCGGCATTATTCTACATTATGGAGAAACAGAAGATAAATTTTCTGACATTGCAAAAACTTTAAACTGCAAATTATTTTTTGAAGTGGGTGTAATGGATTACGCAATTGATGTCGCAATTCGTTTAGAAAAAGAGGTCGTTGTCGATGCCATTATCGCCAGCACTGCAACCGCCAACATTATAAAGGATTTCGTATCAATACCTGTCATTCCGCTTCACATCAAAGACTATAACGTCGTTGAAGCCTTGATACAATCTAAGAGGCTTGGGAAACAAATTGCTTTTTGTGATATTAATCCATACACACACTACAATTTAAGCAAAATCAGTTCCATGTTAGACGTCATTATAAAACAATATCCTTTCCATGCGATTGAAGAAACCAATAGTTTGGTGCAAAAAATTTCAGCAGACAACGCTGATGTTGTCGTCACTCCGGCCAGTTGCATGTTCAATTCAGCAAAAAAACATAACATGAATGCAGTGCTTATTCGCATATCGGAACAAGACATTATCGATGCGATTGAAACGGCAAAACTAACTATCTACTTTCGTTCTAAAGAAATAGAAAAAAACATATGGATGGCTTCCACCATAAATCAATTTGATGAGTGTGTAATTACAACAGATAAAAACGGCAATATCACACTAATAAATAAGCAAGCGTGTATGTATCTGGACATTGCCGAGGATAACGCTATAGGCAAAAACATGGTCGAGCTCCAAAAGAAATTCCCACTCC
>JAUNBT010000115.1 GCA_030526985.1 Lachnospiraceae bacterium
ATCTTTTACCGTCTCTCTTGCTGTAAATCCTCTTTCTTCAGCAGAAATACCTGTGGTTGTTTCAACATGATCAATGGATACGGTAAATGCTGTCTGATGGTTGTCACTGTTCCTCTCTACCATCTGAGGAAGATCTAATTTGGCTGCCAATTCTTCACTCATCGGCATGCAGATCAGTCCTTTTGCATAGGTTGCCATAAAATTCACATTTTCCGTTGTGGCAAATTCTGCCGCACAGATACAGTCTCCCTCATTTTCTCTGTCAGGATCATCTGTCACCAAGATAATCTTTCCGTTTCTTAAATCTTCTAACGCTTCCTCAATTGTATGAAATTCCATTCTTTATTTCCTCCTTTTGTTTGTCACTGTTTTACATTTTTATTCATTTTTATAAAAACCCGTTTTCCTTTAAAAAATCCATGGAAACTGCGGATTGTTCTTTTGTATTTTCCTCTTCCTGAAACTGCATCAGACGTTCTACATATTTGCCGATGAGATCATTTTCAAGATTGACCAAATCCCCTTCTTTTTTCTCCCCTAATATGGTTTCCTGCCTTGTATGGGGAATAATAGAAACCAAAAAACTATCGGATTCTACTAAAGCGACCGTAAGACTAATTCCATCTATTGTGATAGACCCTTTTTCAATCATATATTTTAAAATCTCTTTTCCGGTACTGATTTTATACCAGAAAGCATTTCCTTCTTTTTTGACCGACTGGATTGTTCCTGTGCCATCTATATGTCCAGATACAATATGTCCTCCGAGACGGGCATTTAGCGTAAGCGCCCTTTCTAAATTCACCCGGCTTCCATTCGACAATTTACCAAGGCTTGTCCTTCTTAAGGTTTCTCCCATTACATCCGCCTGAAAAACAGAACCTTTGATGGAGGAAGCGGTAAGGCAGATTCCATTGACGGCAATACTGTCACCAAGTTTTGTTCCCTCTAAAATCTTTGGAGCATAAATGGACAGGCGGCAGTTCCCACCGGAATTTTCTATTGCTTTTATTGTTCCAATCTCTTCTATAATACCTGTAAACATTTCCTGATTCTCCTTTTTAAATGCACCCACATTTTATATTCTTTTTGGGATAGGCAGTAAGATAAAGATCTTCTCCGATTTTTTTCATTTCATCAAATTTCAGGGAATATGCCCGGCTCATCTTCTCTAACGGAAAACTATTAATCGGACTATAGCTGCTTTTTCCAGCCAGCTTCGGAGCTATGTAAATACATGCTTTATCGACAAGTCCCTGAGATAGGAATGATCCATGTACTTTTCCACCGCCTTCAATTAAGATACTGTCTATCTTTTGTTCTCCTAATTCTTTTAAAAGAGAGAATAAATCAATCTGTCCGGAGCCTGGCTGTACAATTACATTTATTCCAGACTTCTTTAAGATGTCTATCTTAGACTGTCGTCCCGCTTTGTCTATTTCCTCCTGTCTGCCTACACAGATAGTTGGGATTTCTCTGGCTGTTTTTACAATTTTACTTTCAAGCGGAGTCTTTAGTGAACTGTCAAGGATAATCCTGACCGGATTCACATTTTCCTCTATTCTGACATTCAGCATAGGATTATCTGCCAGGACAGTATCAATACCGACTAATATACCGCTGTAACGTTTTCTTAATTGCTGTACATGATTTCTAGCCTGCTCTCCCGTCACCCACTTAGAATCTCCGGAAGCCACCGCAATCTTGCCGTCTAAGGTCATCGCATATTTCATCACTATGTAGGGCAGTCCGGTTGTAATATAGTGAAAAAACACTTCATTTAGTTTAAGACATTCTTCCTCTATAATACCAGTAACAACTTCTACACCCTGCTCTCGTAAAATGGAGACTCTTTTTCCCGCTACTAACGGATTCGGATCCATCGCTCCGACATATACTTTTTTTATCCCTTTTTCTAAAATAATCTCTGTGCAGGGCGGTGTCTTTCCATAGTGACAACAAGGTTCCAATGTAACATAAAGTTCCGCCCCCGCCGGGTCTTCCTTGCAATGAAGCAGGGCATTTCTCTCTGCATGAAAACTGCCGCATTTTTCATGATATCCTTCGGCAATTACATGTCCATTTTTAACAACAACACATCCTACCATAGGATTTGGAGAAGTGTGACCCATTCCTTTTGCTGCTAAATCCAAAGCCTGCCGCATATAATATTCTTCCTGTTTCATTCTGTCCCTTCCTTCTACTCCAACTAAAGTGTTCCTAAATCCATTTTGATAAATCAACAGTTTCGATCCTTTCTGAAAAATAAAAAGCCGCCTTCTCATCAACCGGTTGATGAAAAAGCGACATTGAGAACAATTCTTTCAGCATAAAAATGGATTGCGGTAACTACCGCTTTCCTCTATTAGAAAATAAAAAACCCGGGAATCAATTCCCGGGGACTCTTCTAAATGCTAATCAAACAGATGAACATATTCCTCACGAAAGAAATCTTTGGTTCATCCTTTTGTCTTATCTCTCCCATCCAGACTATACTGTCGGCTTTGGAATCTCACCAAATCAACTGTTACCAGCTCGCGGGCTATACCGCCGGTGGGGAATTACACCCCGCCCCGAAATTTAAGAACTAATTATGTAATTTATGAATAAATTATAGTACAAATATCACAATATGGCAAGCATTTTTTACAAATTTTAATAATAATTTTAATCAAGAAGATGAAGGAGTGCTTCTAATGCGCCTCCACCGACACATCTGGCCTTATCGGAGATAGTAAAGCAATTCTTCTGTTCTTCTTTTCTGGGGTCGATATCGGCAATCTTTAGGCCTTTTTTTACCGGATATCCATCTTTTATAATTCCCCTGAGTACACCAGTCAGACTGGCTTTTACAGGAGTATCTCCAATCATGGCAATAATTTCTCCTTCCTCTACCAAATCCCCGATTTCGTGCTTATTTTCTATTCTTCCTGTGGCAGGTGCGTGGATGACTCTTTCTTTCCCATATCCTGCAATTACACCGGGAATTCCGGTATTAGCAATAGCACTGCCCTGATAGATTACTCTTCCAAGCCGGTGGCCTCTCTTTGTCTCAATGACAGCACACACATCTTCCGGTGCCGAAAATCCAGGACCTAAGCCAATCGTAACCGGAGCCATCTCTCTGTTTGTTCCAAGATTTTTCTTGGCCAATATAGCATCAATCACAGCGGCCGGTTTTAATTTTTTTATCATTTCTCCTTTGCCATCAATCATAAGGGGAATCAATCCCTGCTGCCAGGCCTGATTCATACCTGCTTCATCCTCCACAAGCACACAAGTCATATCTTCCACCACGGCCTTTTTATCAAATACGGCATCACAGAAAGAAACTTTCCGGCGGATTGCAGACGGATTGTCAATTTCAAGAATCAATACTCTAAATCCACTCTGGTAAAGCTTTGCAATTGTTCCAGTAGCAATGTCACCGCCGCCTCTGACAATGATAAGGGGATCCCTCTTCGTCATTATGTCTTTCGGTGTATCCTTATCCTCTTCGAATTTTGGATTTTCCTCTTCCCAGCTATTTTCAATTGTTCCGGAACGTCCTCCTGATTTTTTCATCAAACGAACTTTTTCTATTATCATACCTTTATCTAATGCCTTGCACATATCATAGATTGTAAGCAGGGCAAGATTGACCCCGGTTAATGCTTCCATCTCGATTCCTGTTTTGTCTTCGGTACGAGCGGTACAGACTGCTTCCACAGCCTGCTCCTCTTCCACTAAAGTGAAATCAATCGTACAGCGGGTCATCGGAATCGGATGACATAAAGGAATCAGAGAGGAGGTCTGTTTCGCTCCCATAATCCCGGCAATTCTTGCTGTAGCCAATACATCGCCTTTCTTATTATTTCCTTCCACAACTGCTGAAAATGCTTCTCTATTCATACGGATGCGGCCTTTGGCTGATGCTTCCCGGATCGTCTTTTCCTTCCCGGTTACATCCACCATCCAGGCTTCCCCTTTTTCATTAAAATGCGTCAGTCCCATAAAAATCCTCCTGTTTTAAATATTTTCAGGATTTCAAAAGTGTGAAACGCGAAGAAATCCTGGTGCATCATGGGGACAAATATTTTTAATCCCTACATTATATTATGAATACGTTATTTAAATAGTAAAATAACGTTTCCTTCATAATAACAAAAAAACAGATACTTTACAAGTCCAGAAAAAACAACTATAATGACATAAAACTTGAAAAAAAGATAGGAGTTGAATCAATGTCCAATCAACATAATTTTCATTACACATCCAAAATCCGGATTTTTTATGATGAACCCCGTTTTGGACCGGGTGTTGCCTCCCTGTTAGAATTAGTCAACGAATATGGTTCTATAAATAAAGCATGCACAAAGATGAATATGGCTTATAGTAAAGCATGGAAAATTTTAAAAGCCGCAGAAAAAGATCTGGGATTTCCTCTTCTTTGCCGGGTAACTGGCGGAAAAGGCGGCGGATTTTCCAAATTGACCCCAGAGGGTCAACATCTGCTGACCAATTACCTGCAATTTTCAAAGAGAGCAGATAAAGCAATCGAGCATTCCTTTTTCAGACATTTTCATGATTTTATGCCAAAGGAATCTTTTTTACGTAATCAACTTGCACTTCCTGATGATGCACGGATTATCTCTATCATTGGCGGCGGCGGTAAGACATCTACTATGTACCGATTAGCAAAGGAATATGCTGCTATCGGAAAAAAGGTATTAATTACAACTTCCACCCATATTTTAGTACCATCTCCGGAAGAAGTCCCTGTCCTTCTCTACTATCCGGTATCATCGGAACAGCTCGCTGATACTTTTTCCCGTTTTCCAATTGTTGCGGTCGCCGCAAAGGACAAAGAAAAAGAAGGTAAATTATCTGCAGTTCCTGCCCATTTTTACGAAAAAGCACTGGAAACTGCTGATATTATTTTATGCGAAGCGGATGGGGCCAAGATGCTTCCTATTAAAGCACCTGCCTTCCACGAACCGGCCATTGTACCGGAAAGTGATTATATCCTTATTCTTGCCGGATTGTCCTGCCTTCATAAGCCATTAAAGGAAGTTTGTCATAGAAAAGATCTGGCAGCCCGGCTGCTTGGCGTTACACCATCTACCCTGATTACAACAGATATTCTTGCACAGCTGATTACGGATTCCGATGGTCTTATGAAGAATCTACATGATAAAAAAGAAAAAGTCCGCATCTTCCTGAACCAGGCAGACACAGAGGAGCAAATGACAGAGGGAAATCAGGTTGCACTTCGCTTAACGAAGGATGGCTTAGAACACGTCTTTGTCGGATCCCTTCATCGGGATTTTTCCCTCTAAGCTTGTACTGAATATGCCACAGTGAGGACCAAAGGTTTGTGAGCCTGGCTCCTTACAATCACCTGGATTTATAAAAAACAGGAGTAAACCGCAGATGTATCAAAATCGGTTCACTCCTGTTCTTTTTTATCTCTTCTTGTTTGTCTCTTATTCTTCTACAAATTCTACAATGCCTTCTGCAAGTTTTGCCACTCTCGCAAGAGAATATACATCATATCCGGCATCAATCAACCGTTTTCTGCCTCTCTGGAAGGATTTCTCGATTACAATACCAATTCCGGCCAAATTCGCACCAGCCTGCTCAATTAGTCGACTGCCTCCTGTTGCAGCTTCCCCGTTCGCAAGAAAATCATCAATTAACAGTACGTTGTCATTCTCATTGATATACTCTTTGTAAAGAGTCAGTTCATAGCTGGTTCCCTTTGTAAATGAAGTAATTCTTGTCTGATATACTTCTCCGTTCAGAATCTTCGATGTCTGTTTTTTCAGGATAATCATGGGAACCTGAAGATAAGCCGCTGTCGTCAATGCAGGTGCAATGCCAGAACTCTCAATTGTCAGAACCTTTGTAATATTCTTCTCTTTAAAATGTTCGGCAAATTCTTTGCCCATCTGATCCATTAAAACAGGGTCCACCTGATGATTAATAAAACTGTCCACTTTCAGTACGCTGTCACTTAATGCTTTTCCCTCTTTTAAAATTCTGTCTTCCAGTATCTTCAAAATATTCACCTCTCACGTTTTCTAAGAAAAAGAGCAGACTGTTCTCTTTGGGTAGTGATTATAGCACAAATTTCGACGTTTGTATACAAAAAAATTTGTTCTATCCAAAATTCCTATCCAAAATGCCATCCTTGGCAGTATCGAAATCTTCCCGATAATCAAAATCAATCAACTCTTTTTCGTCCATGTAAAAATATTTCACTTCATCAAGATGGTTCCGAATAATCTTTTTACCCCCCTGTTCCCCTAAAAGAGAGAAAAACTCCTCATAGTAACATCTTGAAAAAATATTGGGATTTCCAGTCTTTTCTTTCCCGAAACCGTCTTTACATGCAGCACAAAGTATCTTCCCTTTCTTTTCTTCTTCAAAAGTTTGCATCATAAAGAGAAGGCTTTCCCGTTTCAAAAATGGCTGATCACAGACAAAAAACATCAAATCATATCCCTTTCCCGCAGCTATCGTCCCCAATCGAATGGATCTGGCTATCCCTTCTTCCGGACAATCGTTATGGACTACCGTCAGATTTTCCCCAGCTTCTTTTCTCTTTTGTCCTTCCTTTAAGATATCCTCATACTGTGTCACAAGAATAATTTCTTCAAAAGGAAGTGAAAGTGCCATATCCACTGTATAACGGTAAAGAGGTTTCCCATGAAATGGCTCTAATAATTTATTTCCACAAAATCTTTTGCTGTTTCCTGCTGCTAATATAATTGCTTTCATTTTCTTTTCCCCTCGTCTCTTCTTAAAATATTCTCACATTATAGAATATTATAACGTATCTTTTCAAATAGAACTATAAATAAATTTGTTAAATTTTTTCAGAAGTTCTTTACTTATTTTAAATCCTTTGATAGAATTAATAGTTGAGAAAATGGATAAAGGAGAAAAACTCATGATAAAAAAAATCAAAGAACTTCCTTCCGCAGATGTAATACGAACTCTTTATCCAATGGACAAAGAATTACAGGAAGTAAAACAACAGCGAGATGCTATGATCAGGGATATCTTTACTGGAAAATCCGATAAATTTCTGGTTATTATCGGTCCCTGCTCTGCAGACAATGAAGATGCTGTTTTAGATTATATGGATCGTCTTGCAAAAGTACAAGACGCAGTAGCGGATAAATTAGTCCTTGTTCCCCGTATTTATACGAATAAGCCACGGACTACCGGAGAAGGATACAAAGGAATGCTGCATCAGCCAGACCCAGAGAAAGCTCCGGATATGCTTGCTGGATTGTTGGCAATCCGAAGAATGCACATTCTTGCTATCCGCAACACCCATCTGACGGCTGCGGATGAGATGCTCTATCCGGCAAACTGGCAGTATATGGAGGACATTTTATCTTATGTTGCCATTGGAGCCAGATCTGTGGAGAATCAACAGCACCGCCTTACTGTAAGCGGCATGGAAGTACCGGTTGGAATGAAGAATCCAACCAGTGGAGATCTCTCTGTTATGATCAATTCCGTTGTTGCCGGACAGGGAAGCCACAATTTTATCTATACTGGATGGGAAGTGGAGACAGACGGGAATGACCTTTGCCACACCATTCTTAGAGGTGCCGTGGACAAATATGGAAAATCTATGTCCAACTACCACTATGAAGATCTGATGCGTGTCATTGAATTATATCAGACTCACGAACTAAAAAATCCGGCCTGCATAGTAGACGCAAACCATTCTAACTCAGGAAAGAAATGGGAACAGCAGCCTCGTATTGTCAAGGAAGTTCTGCACAGCCGCCACCTTTCACCGGAGATTCGTCAATTAGTAAAAGGTGTCATGATTGAAAGTTATCTTGAAGATGGCCGTCAGAATATCGGAGAAGAGTGTTATGGAAAGTCAATTACCGATCCTTGCCTTGGCTGGGAAAAATCCGAAACTCTTCTGTATGAGATTGCAGAAAGAGTATAGAATCAATCCTTGTAATTTTTGAGGTGTACGCTATCCGATCCGATACAACAAAAAAGCTGTGAAAATAGATTCTATCTCTTTTCACAGCTTTTTCGATTGTAAAACAAATCTTCGGAATCCGTTTTGCTTCTTGTTTGATAAGATTAAACCTCTCCCTGTTTAATCGAATACAATGTAATCTCTTTTTTTATTCCTGCTTCTTTTGCATAATTCTTCACAATTTTCCAAAATCCCTGTCTGGACATCGGTGTCCCATAACGATTCGGAAAAAGCCAGTCATCCTCTTTTAACTCTGCGTAACGTATGTGATCTTTTAAGGCATCCTTTGTCTCTTGCTGAAAGGTATATAACCGATTCTGAAACTGCCCCTGCAGCCTGACTTCCTGCTGCGAAAAATGAATCTCATTCACCTTCAAATTGACCAGTTCCGAAATGGATATCTTCGTATCGTATAATAGAAGAAGCATTGCCCTGTCTCTTAATCCTTTAAAAGACATGCCAGTTGGCTGTTTTAAAAGAGCTTCCATCTCTTCTTTACACAATACAGTATTAGGATTGCTGATTGCCTTTGGCAGATGAATCCATTCGCTTGGATTTCCCTTAATATGGCCATCATTATAAAGATAACGAAAAAAAGATCTTACCGCCATAAAATTACGGGTAATTGTCGCCACAGCGTATCCTCTGTCTTTAAGATAATCGAGATATTCCTGGATTGTAGCACTCTCCACTTCACTAATATCCATAATCTCCTTCTGATTAAAAAATTGAATCAGCTTCTTTAAATCTCTTCGGTACGACGCATACGTATTCTTGCTTACTTTCTGTGCCTCTCGCAGATATTTCAAATATCTATCTACAAGTCTCTCCATGTTCAAAATTCCCCCTTCGGCAATTCCACCCTCTGTGAATAGAATTCCGGTTCATCACCAATACTATAACATAAATTCCAGATAATAGGAAGCCTTTTATTAAATACATCGTAAATTACGTTTCTCCCCAAATCGTACTATTTCTTTCCATAAAGTACAATCATCAATGCGGAATTAACATAGGTTTCCAATAGACACCCCACAACAGCTAGTAGTATTGTACAAATAACGAATTGATTTCTTTTAAATTTCGACCTTTTTTCACATATTTCTACATATTTTAATGCTAAAAAATAGATTCCTCCATAGCAAATAAAATGAGGAAGAAAATAGCAGATTCCATATAAAATTCCTTGAAACCCTTGGTAAAACACTTCTAAAGAAAAAAAACATCCAAGAGAAAAAGAAAAATACAGGTTTAACAGTAACAACAATAAGTATTTCGGAAAGAAATAATAGCACAAAACAAGAAAAAAGATTTGCTTTCCTCTCGTGAACAATACATAAAAGAAAAACTCATCCTTTGCTATGAATGAAAACTTGTCCAAATTTGTAAATTTGTTTATTAAATCCATCGTAAAATCAGGTTGTTGTAAAAAGGCATAATTCATTAAACAAATTCCTGCTGCCAGTCCTATATAGTATACAATTAAAAATAATTTTTTATTCTCCTGCCCCATTTTATTTTCCTCCCGAATGTGATTGACCATAAGCGCTCTTAATACTATATGAGGCATTTTAATAAAAAGAACTGATAAGAAAGAGCAGGAAAATCATTTCTAGATTTCCCTGCTCTTTCTTACCGGTTCT
>JAUNBT010000503.1 GCA_030526985.1 Lachnospiraceae bacterium
AATTTCCATAGTTCAATTTATAGTTTTCATAATTACTTAACACCCATTTGTGTACTGAATTCTGCCTCTTAAAGACTGCATTCCAATTGACAATCATACGGTTCAGCTTCAACATGTTTTTGATTATAAACTTTTGCTTCGATACAGCCCAATGATTTATAAAAGGCTTGGCTTTCAACAGCCGAATGGGCAGATATATAAAGTTTTTTAGCTCCGTTTTGTTTTGCCCATTCCTTTGCTGCAAGAAAAAGTGCTCTGCCGATTCCTTTGTTTCTCATATCCTCTGATACATGAATACAGGACAAGTCGCAGTATTGCTGTTCATTATCAAATAGTTCCGGCTCCACGGAAGCGAATCCTTTTAATGCTCCGTCATAAAAAGCGGCATACACAAAACCGTTAGAAAGAATCGTGTTTTTCAGGCAGGAAATTAAAACTTGATAATCCGTTTCTGTCCAATCGTCAACAAAAGGGGCGTCTTTGATGATCCATTTATCGTTTTCTCTGCGCCAACATTTGGTAACAATTTGATGCCGGATAAAATCCTTGAACAATTCCCGGTTGATTTCCTCTGCATGTAAAGTTCTATATTTTATCATAACGATTGTTCTCCATTTTCACAAACTGGAAGTTGTAGCACTTCTTTTATTCAATGCATCATAATACTCTTTTGTAGGTGCTACCTGTAAATCACAAATAATATGTTTTGGTAGTGGTATTGCGATTGAAATACCTATCTTATAATCACAATTTTCGATTCCTTGCATATTTCCGATTCCAACCAACTTTGCACCATTTTGATAGAATCGTTTCTTTCATGTTTCTGTTAATTCCATAAGTTGCTACCCCGACTTCCATTTTGCTAAATACGTCTGCAAATCTCCCGCTTCTGCGCTGTAAGCCACTGCTCGGCTTCTTTCCGGTTGTGGAAAATATGAATTTCTTTATCGGGGTATTTCTCGAATAGTTCCAGCACGGCCAACCGATTTTGCTCTCGATACCGATGAACTTCTTCCACCAAATCCGGGGCAAGTTCATTTTCTACCCACGGCAGTTCCTTCCGCTCTTGCCCAACTCTGGCACGAATTCCCGCCATGCAGGTTTCTTCACTGTAATCAAGAAAGAAGACCGTATCACATGCTTTCATGCGCACCTCATACGTTCTGCTGTAATCTCCATCTATAATCCAGGCATCCGTATGCAGTACAGCGTCCAGCTTTTCATCAAACTCACTTCGCGTGATGTGGGTTTTGTTTGGTTTCCACCAAATCTTGTCAAGATGCACCAATGGCAAACCTGTGTATCGTTGCAGTTCGACAGCAAAAGTGCTCTTTCCGCTACCGGGGCAGCCCAGTATGATTATTTTTTTCATGAACCCTCCGCAACTTGGAAGTTTTCTATTTCTTCAAATTTCTGATAAAACCCGAGATGGCGGATACCAGCCAGCCTAACCCAATGATAATTAAGGCAACCTTCCAACCGATACCATTGTCAAAAACAAAGACAAATGTATATAATGCGAAAAGACTTACAGGAATTGCTAGCCCGTATAAAATTAAATGTAGTTTTCTTATTTTTTCTTTATTCATCTTATTCATCTGCCTTCACTCCGTTAAATTTCAGCTTGTCTATCTCTTCAGTATATCGCTTATCTGCCCACAGGGCAACAGGAACGCAAAAATCATGCGCACCCCGGCCC
>JAUNBT010000116.1:0-6257 GCA_030526985.1 Lachnospiraceae bacterium
TTTTTTGTCCATCTGCTAACTTTTTTTCTACATCCGCAATTTCCTCCTCGCCGTCTGCGATTTTTTCCTCTGCTTCCGTCTTTACATTGCTGTAGCGTAAGCTGCACTGGACATCCGCAATCGCCTCGATTGCATCCATCTTTTCCTCTACCAGATCCTCATATTCATCGGAATAACAGAGAAGCTCTTTTCCACCATCCACCCCGATTACCAGCTGGGTATAGGCCTCAAGAGAAAATGCAGCTGGGGTAAGCAGAACAAAGCCTTCTAATTCGCCGGTTCCAATCTTCGTCGTTCCCCGCTCTAAACTCAGATAGTAAGGACTCGTTCCCACACCCACAATCGTGTAAGTATCCCCTTTAATAGTATCTGCAAGGTCATCCTCTGTGCCGGACTGAAAGGAGATCTGCTCCCCGATTTCGCAGCCAAAGGAGTCATACAACTTTTCATCAATCAGGCATTCTTTCTCTGTTTTCGGAAGCCGCCCCTTCACCACTGTAATCTGGTCAAGTTCCTTCGTCTCCGACATCAGCTTTACCGGAACCTGATTCTCACTCGCATTCCACAGTACATCTGCACTATAAGAAGCTTCCACCTTCTCCACGCCATCGATCTGTTCTATCTCTTTTATGTCATCCTCTGTCATGCCCAGATCTCCTAATACACGGATATCCATCAGACTGGTCTTATCATAAAATGCATCGGCACTCTGTTTCATGTCCGGTCCTGAGGCTCGGATACCAGAAAAAAATGCTACTCCTAACATTACCATAACTAAAATGGACAAAAATCGGGGCCAGCTTTTTTTCAGTTCCATATAACTGTCTTTGAAAAGCGCTTTTTTCTTTCTCATGACTCCCTTTCTTCTACCATTCAATCAAACTTACATCCATCGGGCTTTCGTTCACTTTCATATCAACCACTTTTCCATTTTTCAGCCGAATCATCCGGTCTGCCATCGGAGTAATCGCCATATTGTGGGTGATTACGATAACAGTCATTCCCATATTCCGGCAGGTATCCTGAAGAAGTTTCAGGATAGATTTTCCTGTCTGATAGTCTAAGGCTCCTGTTGGTTCATCACACAAAAGAAGTTTTGGATTTTTCGCAAGCGCCCTCGCAATGGCCACCCGCTGCTGTTCTCCACCGGATAACTGTGCCGGAAAATTAAATAGACGGTCAGCAAGACCTACATTAGCGAGAACCGTTTTTGCATCAAGCGGGTCTTTGCAGATTTCAAGTGCCAATTCTACATTTTCTACTGCTGTCAGATTCTGCACAAGATTATAAAACTGAAACACAAATCCGATTTCATTTCGCCGGTACGCCGTAAGCTTCTTTCCCCGAAGAGAGGCGATATCTTTCCCATCCACGAACACCTGCCCACTGTCACAGGTATCCATGCCTCCTAAAATGTTGAGGACCGTTGTTTTTCCTGCACCGCTGGCTCCCACGATAACAACAAATTCTCCCTTTTCAATCTGAAAATCCACGCCATCTACCGCCATGATTTCCACTTCACCCATATGATACTGTTTTTTTACCTGCCGCATCGTTACAAAACTTTCCATGATTCCACCATCTCACTCTTTCTCATCTTCTGCCTTATGGTACATCTCTTTCATGGTCTCCTCCGATACCGCTTTTTCAATGGTATGCTTTTCCTCTTTTAAAACAGGGTAATCTTCCCAGAGCTTCTGTCTGGCCCGGGTCACCTCCTCTAAAAACTCCCGTGCCGAAAAAAGTCTGCATCCTTGTCCTACTATAATCATCTGCTCTAATCCATCAGAGGTTGCCACTGTCACATCGTATTTTTTTCCATTTTCATGGGCAAATTTTTCAATGTAGGAGTCTGCGGTCTCCGCTTCCTTCGTATAGACTACATGAATATTATGAAAATCAAGAAGCTCCCTGTCATGCCCCTTCACCCGGTAAGCATCAAAGACAACTATCAACTCACACTGGCGGATTCCCTGATAATCACACATAATATCCAAAAGTTTGTCTCTGGCACTGTCAATATTGACATTGGCAAGCTCTCTTAGTTCCTCCCAGGCAAATACAATATTATATCCATCTACTAAAAGATATTCTTTTCTCTTTATCTTCGGTTTTGCCGCCTGACGCATTCTGTCTTCCGTAGAATAATAGGTGGTGGTAATTCCCCCATCTTTTCGATTGCTTTTATGATATCTGCGTCTCTCCCCGGCATCTTTTTGTCGATTTGCATAAAAGGTCTGATTAAAAATTGACTCGATCTCATCTTCATCGATAAACCGCTCTTCCTCATAGTGAGAAACAAACTGAGGTGTTTCCTCCTCTTTCATTTCCTTTTCCAAAGCACTTGGAAGATGCATTTTATCCTTCACCTCATCCCAAGGCACGTAATAGCCTGCCCCATGGGAGCAAAATACAGAACCGGAAGGATTCTTCGTATCCGCCTGAGGATCATATTGAAATTGTTCTTCCACCTCTTTTGCATTGTGACAGGGCCCATATCCTTTCACCACACAGGTCAGCCGCCCTTCCCCTTTTGTATAGGACGAAAATTCCCTCTGATATCCCCGCATGGACGCTACCGGAACACTTCCTGTAAGCAGGGCAAAGGAATCCGTTTTTAACCCGTCTTCCATTTTATCATAATCCATGGAAATACTGCCGTTCATCCGTTCCATATCGGTCATTGCTCTTCCCACACAGCTTTCCGGCAGTTCCATGCGAAATTCATAATAAGGTTCTAAAAGAATTGATTTTGCCTCCATCAGTCCCTGTCTTACTGCCCGGTAAGTGGCCTGACGAAAATCCCCTCCTTCCGTATGTTTTAAATGGGCTTTTCCGGCGGCTAAGGTAATTTTCATATCGGTAATGGCACTTCCTGTCAAAACGCCCCTGTGTTCTTTTTCCATCAAATGAGTCAAAATCAATCGCTGCCAGTTCCGGTCCAGACTGTCTTCGCTCAAAGAAGAGGAAAAAACAAGTCCGCTTCCCTCTTCCCCCGGCTCCATCAAAAGATGCACCTCCGCATAATGACGAAGTGGCTCATAATGGCCTACCCCTTCCACCTTGTTAGCAATCGTCTCTTTGTATACAATACTTCCCTGGTCAAATGTAACATTCAGCCCAAAGCGCTCTGCAATAAGTTCTTTTAAAATCTCAATCTGAATCTCCCCCATTACCTGCACATGGATTTCTTCTAACTCTTCCTCCCAGGTAATGTGAAGCTCCGGCTCTTCTTCCATCAATTCCTGTAGTTTTGGAAGAACCATCGCCGGATCCGTTCCCTCTGAAAGCAAAATCCGATAGGTGAGAACCGGCTCTAGTACCGGCTGGGTTTCCCCTTTTTCAATTCCTATGCCTTCCCCAGCCCTTGTGCTGTGAAGTCCTGTCACAGCACAGACTGTTCCGGCACATACTTCTGTTGCAGTCTCATATTTTTCACCGGAATAAAGCCGGATCTGATCCACCTTTTCCTCCCAGTTCTTTCCCAAAAGAGTGGTCTTGACCTTTAAGCTTCCCCCGGTTATCTTCATATGGGTCAACCGGTTCCCACTGTCATCTCTGGAAATCTTATAAATCCTCGCACCAAATTCTTTCGGATACTCCCGTTCCATACAAAAGGAATCCATCTTTTTTAAAAGCGTTTCTACGCCCTCAAGCTTTAGTGCGGATCCAAACAGACAAGGGAAAATATCCCTCTTTTTGATCGCGTCTTTGATATGCTCTCTCTCAATGCTTCCCTCTTCTATAAACTCTTCTAACAGACTCTCTTTTGTCATCGCTGCATTTTCATAAAACTCCTCTGTATCCGTCTTAGAAAAATCAATACAGCCCTCACTCAGCCTTGTCTTTAATTCCTGTAAAAGAGCTTCTTTCTCTGTTCCTGGCTGATCCATTTTATTTACGAATAAAAATACCGGAATCCGGTACCGCTCCAGCAGATTCCACAAAGTCACTGTATGTCCCTGCACTCCGTCAGAACCACTGATTACCAGCACCGCATAATCTAATACCTGAAGGGTCCGTTCCATCTCCGTAGAAAAATCTACATGTCCCGGTGTATCCAACAGGGTCAGCTGTATATTTTCATATTGCGCCCTTGCTTCTTTGGAAAAAATCGTAATTCCTCTTGTTCTTTCCAACTCCTCGTGGTCAAGAAACGCATCCTTTTTATCTACTCTTCCTATTTTGCGAATCGCTCCCGCTGTATATAAAATGCCCTCTGATAAGGTCGTCTTACCGGCATCCACATGGGCAAGAAGCGCAGCGCATATGTGTTTTGTCGGATTTTTTTCAGCTTTCACGCCCATTAAAATACCCCTTTCTTGTGCTATAATGACTTAAATTATAGCACAAGAAAGGGGCAAAGTCGATATAGGATTCCTTTTGTCCGATTCTTGTCATCCTTTCTATTATATTTTTTATTCTATGGAAACTGATTCCTTTTTCCATTTCTTTTTTCGCCTTTTTGTAAGAAACAAGCCTAGAGAGATAAGCATTTCGTCCGGCTCATACGCTGGTATAATAACAATTGGCATATTCTTTCTCCTTTCCATTAACTTAGCTTTCCATTATTCTAGCTATTCAACCGATATCCGGATTTACAGCAAAAAACCGAAGCATTTGAAATTCACGTCTTGGAAGTTTAATTTCCCTCTCTCCCTTGTAGACTTTCCATCCATTGGAAAATATCTGCAAATCATAAATTTCTATTTTATCCATGTTCTCTAACTTGTTTTCCATCTTTTCAGGTCTCATCCTTTCATGCTGACGGACATTAGAACAAACTCTGGCCACTAATTCTATCGGATCAAATGGTTTTGTAATATAATCGTCTGCACCCATATTTAAACCTCTAACTTTATCCATAATATCGGTTCTTGCCGTTACCATAAGAATAGGAATATCCACCTGATTTCAGATAAACATCTTCTACCATACTAACTTCCGGATCGTCTTCCACAATTAAAACCTGTTTTCCTTTCATACTCTGCTCTCTCTCTTTTCTATCCATTGTAAATTCAAACTAACTGGCTCTATCGTTGTCACTGCTTTTTCCTGAAGCAAAAATGCATTCGCCATAAGTTCTGCTGCCTGTAATATATAACAGCAATCATTTTCGATGCTTCCCGCCGTCTTTAAATATCTTTCATGTAATAACTCAATATCTCTGAAACGGCTTCTTCTTTTTGTGTTTTCTTTCCTCCACTCATGCTTTTGCAAAATATTGGTAATCGTAATATGTAATTCTTTTTCGTACTCACGATGTTTTTTTAAAGTTCCTTCAAACACCTGATTATGTGGGAAGGTAAATGCATCCGCAACATAATGCATCAATTTACCTAAGTAATAATAATCCCATAATCCAAAGTCTTCTTTCTCACTTAAACGCTGAAACATTTTGTTCATGATCGGTCTGATATTCTCATAATTATGTCCCCGAATTTTTTTCTTTCTACCCAACCCATGTAGATAGGTAAATAAATTGATATCCGGCTCTGTATTCCCAATAATAAACATATCCTCGTAAATATCCGGTATGTCATTTATCCCTAATTGTGTTATCAAATATATTGCGAGCATTTTATGATCTCTTGTCTGCATTTTGTTACTCCTTTCTACTGTGTCATCCTTCTTTTGTCTTACTTTTTTTGCTTTGTTTTCTATCTGTCTTTTACTATATCGTCCATATCTAAAAAACCCTGCGCTAATTTATAAAGAATTCCTAAACAATAAAAAAGAGATTGTTTAGAATCCTACAACGTGATATGCCTCCTGACAAATTGGCAGGAGGCATATCACCGTTCGTCTACATTAATCTCTTTTCAAAAAATAATTACTTGTATATGAATTTATTGCATTTTTTACCCCTCCTGTTTTTCCAGCATGCTTTTTTTCGCGGCTCTGTTCTTTCCTGCAAACTGTAATCCTGCTACAATAAAGATTCCCACCAAAAATGAGATCCAGTGAAACGTGGAAAACGATAAAGGTGCCTGTGGTACATCCAAAGTCGCAGGTCCCATCACAATAGCAAAGATTGAACCAATCATAAGTCCCATAATGACATACATCGTTTTGGAACGATACTTTTCCAGACAAATCTTAATTCCTTTTACTACACTCAGGGCTCCGGCAATTACACCAAGTCCAAAGATAACAAGACCACCTAAATAGGAAAACTGAAAGTGAAGCAGTTCTTTGATTCCTGTCATAACGGGAAGATACAGTCCAAAAATCAAGAGCAGGGTGGAACCTGAGAT
>JAUNBT010000116.1:6267-9625 GCA_030526985.1 Lachnospiraceae bacterium
AAACATCGCCGAAATTGCAATCATTCCGGCAACAAAAACATATAGCATCATTGGAATACTCAATGCATTCATGTTCACTCCTGTCATAAATCCTGTCTGCCCACAGCAGGAAATTCCAATCACAACAGCGGCACCAAGCAATGCAAAAAATACATTCACAGCGTTTTCTAAAAAAGCTGCTTTTTCTTCCTGTATCACGACAGGAATTGCTGCAATAATAAATCCTATGAATAAAGAGGAAACCAGATAAATATGTGTCTCAAATACACTCGTTAATACCAATACTGCTGCTGCCATTCCAAACATCCAGCCGCATCCCAATTTCAGTAGGTAAAAAAGAGCCGTTTTTCTTTTTATCCCTTTCTCATATATTACGTCATTAATACTGCCAATAAACTGATCATAAAACCCTAATATAAAAGCGATTGTGCCGCCAGAGACTCCCGGCACACTATCTGCTAAGGCCATACATATTCCATGAAACATTTGTCTAATCATAATTTTTTCCTTCTTTCTTTTCTCTTTCTCTATCAATCAGGCACAACTGTATTTAGACAGTATCCAGGCATTCCTGATATATTTCTTTTAATCTGCTTCCAACCAGTTCCAAATCCCGCTGCGCCACCACACGGTAACCAGCTTCTGTTAAATCAGGCAGCTTTCCTTCCAGTATTTCCCTCGCTTTTAACTCAAAATCAGTAATCCGGATTGCCTTATAAACAGCCCTGTCAGCAGGCAGCCACCCATAGTAAACCGGGATATCTCTTAAAAGAATCGGAATTTTCATTGCTAAGGCTTCTAACACAACGATTCCTTCGGTTTCTTCTAAGGAAGGGAACAAAAACAAATCACTGCCCGCATAGGCATCTCTTAACTCTTCCTTTTGAGCATATCCTGCAAAGCGAAGATTGGACAACTTTGTTTCCACTGCCTCTTTCACCTGTCCAAATACAAAGTGCAAATCCGTCTCACCAAACCATATAAACTGATATTCCGGCATTCTCTTTGCCAATTCCACAAAATCTAAAATTCCTTTTCTTGCAATCGTCAGACCAACAGAAAGAATCACTTTATCATTTTCACAATATCCGTACTTTTTACGAAACCAGTCGCCATGTGCCAATTTTCGATCATAATAAGAAAGATCAATTCCATTTGATACCACTTCAATTTTTTGTTTCAAGCCGTAAGAATGGAGTAGCTTTTTCGAATACTCTGTCGGTGTCACAATGATATTACCCTGCCTGTAACAAACTCGAATCCACTGTCCAAACGCACCGGAAAACAAATTAGATCCTAAATAAGAATTACGAAAATCTTCCTTTGTAGAGTGGGCGTGATAAACAACCGGAATTCCCTTTTTTCGTGCCTCGCGCGCCACTATAAGAGAATGGGGAAACACAGTATTGATATGTACAACATCTGCATCTGCAATGCCCTCTGCAAGATCAATTCCATTCTGTCTGGCCGCATATCTCTGATGATAGATTGCCCTCCCTACCCCGCTTTTTTCAATTAACTTTTGCATCCCAGAATAAAGATACACTCTCATTTCCTTTTCTCCTTTCATGCAGCAAAACTTAATATAGACTGGAAAGTGCCATATAACCCCAAACTATACATAGCAATTGCCGCTGGTTTTCCCAACAATATAATTAATGTAAATTTTTTTATCGGCATTGTGCTGACTCCAGCCAAATAACACAAGAAATCATCTGGAGCGACCGGTAAAAAAATTAAAATCGCAAACAATTTTTCAAATTGATTTTCCTTTAAAAGATAGCGACTGTATTTTTCATAAAATTTTCCACCTGTCACTTTCCTCACAAACTCATGTCCAAATTCTCTTGCCACGAGAAATGCACCAATAGAACCAATGCATATCCCGATATAGCTATATAAAAACCCCTGAAATGCGCCAAAAAAGATAACACCGTAAAGACATCCCACTGCTCCCGGTAAAATCGGTACAATAACCTGGATGGCCTGCACTAAAATAAAGACAATTGGTGCTATGCACCCACATTGATTTAAAAATGTCTCCATCTTTGTCTGATCTGTAAAAAGTCCCATCCGATATCCATAGACTGTGGCTATTCCCAGAAGTAAACTTCCAATCACAATGATTTCTTTTTTATATTGAATTGCTTTTTGTATTATTTTTTTCAAAAGTCATCCCTTCTTTCATGCCAGCGAAAATCGATACCCCAGCCCCCATATTGTCTGAATCATTGGTTTCGTTACATCTGGTTCAATTGTTATTATAAAAAAAGGATATAAATAACCCGATGAGAAACTCTAAATAATTTCTAAACAATCTATCGGAAATTCCCTGATTTTAAGCGCAAAAAAAGAACAGGGCATATTTTCATACGCTCTGTTCTAGCTGCTATTCCATATTCAAACGATATCCCGCACCCCATATTGTCTCAATGATTTGCGGTTTTTTAGGATTTTCTTCTATTTTTTCCCTGATGCGGTTTATGTGAACTGTGACCGTTGCACTGTCTCCAATATAATCATAACCCCATATCTTTTCAAATAATGTTTCTTTTGAAAACACGATATTCGGATTCAACGCCAGAAATTGAAGCAATTCAAATTCTCTATGGGGAAATTTTATCTCTTCCTCTCCCTTCAACACTTTCCAGCTCTTTGTCATAATTTTTATATTTCCTATCACAATTGTTTTTTCTTGTTCTATCCCATCATCCTCGCCTATGTCAATGGATAAATGAGTCAATCTGTCAAACCGTTTCAAATGAGCACCGACTCTTGCCACTAATTCCGCCGGATCAAAGGGTTTTGCAATATAATCATCTGCTCCCAATCCCAATCCTCTGATTTTATCCACAGTCTCTGTCTTCGCCGTGACCATCAAAATCGGGATTTCCATTGTTTTTCTGACTTCTTTGCATATTTCATATCCATTTAATCCCGGAAGCATTAAATCAAGCACAATTAAATCGATTTTTTCCTGTTGCAAAAGAGCGAGTAAGTGATCTCCGTCTTCTTTTACAATCACCTCATATCCGCTCATTTCCAGATAATCTTTTTCAATTAAGGCAATTTCCTCATCGTCTTCGACAATCAATATCTTTGCCATCACTTATACTCCTTTCTCTTTTGCCACAGGTAATTCCATCGTAACTGCCAGTCCATGATCGTTAGCGGCATAAATTTGCCCTCCATGCTGCTTTATAATATATTGACAAACATAAAGTCCAAGACCGCTGCCCTCATTTTTACTATTTCTTGATTCATCCCCCCGATAAAATTGTTCAAATAGATGCGGCAGCTTTTCCTCTTTCACGCCAACACCATTATCCTTTATCGTCAGGATTGCTTTTTGATTTTT
>JAUNBT010000117.1 GCA_030526985.1 Lachnospiraceae bacterium
AAACATATATTTAGCTTCGTTGTAGATAATTTCACCTGCAGCGGTTGGATGAACACCATGTTTTGTGCGTTCCAATAACTTGACAGAATAACGTTTTTCCATGGCATTCATCTGGTTCATTACTGCAGTAGAGGACAGATAAAGGACTTCAGCTGCTTTTGTAAAACTTCCACAGTCTATAACGGTTACAAAAATGGATAATTGAGGATGATACATTTATAACACTCCCTTTGGTATAAAGTATAAGTTTATACAATGTAACATTTTTGTCCTTCCTTGTCAAGGTGATAATCATTATACTTATATTAGTCCGAAAATGAATTTATCTTAAAGATATATGATAACGAATTGTTGTAGTCGGAAAATGCATGGAATCGGGCATCATGCAATGTTTGAAACGAAAGGAGTAAATAAAAATGGAGAATTTTAACTTTTGTATTCCAACAAATATCATGTTCGGAAGGGGACAGATTTCACAACTGAAAGGCGCAGTAGAAAAATGCGGTACAAAGATACTACTTGTTTATGGAGGTCAGAGCATCAAAAAGAATGGTTTGTATGACCAGGTGAAAAAGCAGCTGGAAGGATTAGAGTTTTATGAACTGTCTGGCGTTGAGGCAAATCCCAAAATTGGAAGTGTCAGAACAGGTATTGAAATCTGTAGGAAAGAAGGCGTTGAAGTTCTTCTTGCAGTAGGTGGTGGAAGTGTCATTGACTGTACGAAAGCCATAGCAGCAGGTGTGTATTACGAAGGCGATGCATGGGAGATGATTATCAGTCATGCAGAAGTGAAGGAGGCTCTTCCTATTGTTGCAGTTTCTACGCTTGCAGCAACCGGAAGTGAAGCAGATGCAGGAGCGGTCATTTGTAATCCGGAAACAGGAGAAAAGTTATCTTTGTTCAGTCCGCTTTTATTTCCGAAATGTGCCATTTTAGATCCGGAGAATACCTATACTGTTCCAGCAAAACAGACAGCTGCAGGCTCTTTTGATATTCTTTCTCATTTGATGGAGCAGTATTTTGTACCTGCATCCACTTTTTTAAGCGACCTGTTGGTAGAAAGTGTGATGAAGACAGTGATTCACTATGCACCGATTGCTATACGTGAACCGGAAAATTATGAAGCAAGAGCACAGCTGATGTGGGCAGGAACCATTGCAGATAATGCGACCCTTTGTAACGGAAATCAGCTGGTTTCTTTCAGCTGTCACGGTATTGAGCATGATCTGTCTGGAAGTTTTAATACAACCCATGGAGAAGGGTTGGCAATTCTTACACCAAACTGGATGCGTTATGTTCTTTCGGACCAGACAAAAGGACGTTTTGCACATTTCGCCCGTGCTGTATGGGGAGTGGAAGCAACAGATGATCTGCAGGCGGCAAAAGAAGGTATTACAGCTTTAGAAAACTTTATCCATACGTTGTATCTTCCAACTACTTTCACAGAATTGGGTATTGATGACAGTCGTTTTGAAGAATTGGCAGCTCATGCAGTTGAAAAAGAGGACTTGGAATACGCTTACGTTCCTCTTAATAAAGAAGATGTTGTAGCGATATTGAAAGCTTGTCTGTAGAGGTGAGTTATGACCGAAGAAAAAATAAAAGAACAATCCGAAACATTTTGTGCTAGTTGGCATACATTGGATGTGTTGTATGAAGAATATGCAAAATCCAAGGATTTGTCCTACACATCCCTTCGGATTCTGAATTATATCTATTCAGGAACGCAAAGATATACCCAAAAAGAACTGGCACAGATGGCGTTTCTTCCAAAACAGACGGTAAATAGTATCATCACAGGCTTTTATCGTCAGGGACTGGTGGTTATGAAAGAGCTTGAGGAAGATCGGAGAACCAAGGCAGTGTACCTGACAGAAAAAGGCAAGGTATACGCAGAGGAAATTCTTCCTAAAATCCATGAGGCAGAATATTCAGCAATCGGGCAGATGAACCCAGATGAAAGAATACTTTTTTTGGAATTGATGCATCGTTATGTTATGTGCTGCAGTGAAGTACTAACGGATAAAGAAAGGCGGTAATTATATGAATAAGAATGTATTATTATTACTGGGAAGTCCCAGAAAGAACGGAAATACATCATTTCTGGCATCTGAATTTGCCAGAGGTGCAAAAGAAAATGGAGCTCAGGTAGAATCCGTGTTCTTAAGAGAAAAAGAGATGAAAGATTGTCTTGGGTGCGGCGTCTGTCAGCAAAATGGAGGCTCCTGTATCCAGAAGGATGACATGGAAGTGATTTATCAGCAGATGCGTAAAGCAGATGTGATTGTATTTGCAACACCGGTTTATTTTTACAGCTGGACGTCCTATATGAAACGTCTGATTGACCGGACATTTGCAGTGGAAAAATTGTTGGAAAACAAGACTTTTTGTCTGCTCTGTGCCGGAGCGGCAACAGAGGAAAGCTATATGCAGACCCTTTGTGACAGCTATGAGAAGTACATTAGTTGTTTTAGAGGAGAAGGGAATCGAAATGGTGGTGTGGTGATTGCCTGTGGAACCAATATGCCGAAGGATACGGAAGGTTCTGAAGCCGCAGAGAAAGCATATCAGTTAGGAAAAAAACTGGCATAAAGGAGGAAAAACAAAATGACATATGAAAATCCGAAAAAATTGGGATTTGGAACGATGCGTCTTCCAATGAAAAGCACCATGGAGGAAGGCAATATTGACATCGAGGAATTTGGCCGTATGGTTGATGTCTTTCTCGAGAGGGGCTTTATTTATTTTGATACAGCCTATGCTTATGGAAATGCAGAACTGGCAGTAAAAGAGGCCTTAGTCAAAAGACATCCCCGTGAAAGCTATACTCTGGCATCCAAGATGCCTACCTTTCTGTTACAGGAGGCTTCACAGTTAGAACAGATTTTTAATGAACAGCTGGAGCGTTGTGGCGTTACTTATTTTGATTATTACCTGATGCACGATCTAAGCAGAAATACCTATCCGACAGCACAGCAGACAGCGAGTTTTGAATTTATTAGTCAGAAAAAGAAGGAAGGAAAAATCAAAAATATTGGATTTTCTTTTCATGATCAGGCCTGTGTATTGGACTTGATTCTGACGGAACACCCGGAAGTGGATTTTGTCCAGCTTATGATTAATTATTTGGATTGGAGTAACGCAGCTATTCAGTCCAGACTTTGTTATGAAACAGCATTAAAACATGGGAAGAAAGTAGTGATTATGGAGCCGGTAAAGGGAGGTTCTCTTGTCAATCTGCCAGAAGATATAGCAGCTCCACTGAAAGCATTTCATCCTGACCTTTCCATTCCGTCCTGGGCAATTCGATTTGCTGCAAGTCTGGATCAGGTGCTGGTGGTTCTTTCCGGTATGTCCAATATGGAGCAAATGCTGGATAATACCAGTTATATGGAACATTTCGAACCATTAAGCGAACAAGAGCAGGAATTAGTGGCACAGACAGCAAATCAATTGGTAGAGAAATTTAAGATTCCGTGTGATGGCTGTGGAGAGTGTACAAAGAACTGTCCAAAGAATATCAGTATTCCGGAATATTTTGCTTTGTATAATGCAGAACAGGTGGATGTAAATAAAGGGCGTGGTGCGCAACTGGATTATTTTGCAACCTTACTGTTCCATCAGGGAAAGCCTTCCGAGTGCATCGATTGTGGGAAATGCGAAGCAGCCTGTCCGAAGCAGCTGCATATCGTTGAAAATTTGAAAAAAGTAGAACAGGAAATGGAAGCTCCGACAATGCAGATGATGGCAGCCATGATGGGAGGTAATTAGTATCGAGGATTACTAATGGGAGGAAAAGATGGCAAAAATCATAGATATGACAAAAGGAAATCCGGCAAAACAGCTCTTACTGTTTGCAGTACCTATTTTTGCCGGGAATATGCTTCAGCAGGTATATACACTGGTTGACCGTATCATTGTAGGAAGATTTGTTGGGGCAGAAGCCTTTTCGGCAATTGGCGCGACAAATGCGTTGTCCCTGATGTTCATGTCTCTTTGCATCGGAATGGCAATGGGGACAGGCGTTGTGGTTTCCCAGTATTATGGTGCAAAAAATGAAAAGAATACGGCAAAAGCAATTGCGAATGGAGCATATCGTTGTGCAGTAGCGAAATATATGGCAGACAGGATTATAAAAGATGAGGGAATGAATATAAGCCATAGTGTAGGTATTACAAATTAGAAAATCTGAAATAAGGATATTCCGGCAGTTTGTTCGACTGTCGGGATTTTTTTATCCTGTGTTCTGCTACAGGCATATAGTCCGTAATAGCGGATTTGTTTGAAATGTTTTTCGGGGATATGTTGAATGAGTCTTTGAATGAACTCCATCACAGGAACTGTTTCAACAACTAATTGCTCGTCTTCATGTCGATTGTTGTCAGCATCAAAAGAACATGATATAATAGCAGTAGGGAACAATCGTGTTACAGGGTGCGTTGACCTCATTCTAAAAGAATGGGGGTGATGCCTATGAAAAATCATTTTGATTTTAAGGATTTAATGACCTTCGGGTTATTCCTTTTGGCATTGCTTATATTCGTTTTTACGTTTTGTAAGTATTCATACATAGCAAAAACCACCCTGATACTTTGGTCGGTTCGGGTGGCTTTGCTTCTCAATTATTCGGTCAACCCCTTGTGGGCGGTTGTTCCTCTTTGTAAGATAAATATAACACATTTGTTCAAGGTGTTCAATAGAAAATTCAAAGAAGAGGTGTTCAAGGTGAGTTTTGATTTAATAATATTCCAAAACTTGATATGCCCGTAATACAGAATCCATTATCGGATTTTATGAAAGAGCAGGATAGGTGTAGTAACTGTTTGGTGGTTTATAGGGTGGAAATTTCCACCCTGTTGCCACCATTTTTTTAATCGCATATATAGGGGCATAAGAGACAATAACTGTTGAACTGCTTAAAAATCAGGGACTGTAAAGGTTCCATATCAGCTAAGAACATCTGAAAAATTGAACATGCATAAGTTAAACTTATCAGATAGATTCAAAATTGAAATTGTTCTTTTATGAGATTCTCAATACAATACTTTTTAGAAATAGATACTTTGAGGATTCAAAACAGGAGGTATTACAATGAGTAAAAGAACATGGTTAATTACTGGTGTAAGTAGTGGATTTGGATATGAAATGACAAAGCAGTTACTGGAAAAGGGTGATATTGTCCTAGGAACGGTAAGAAATAAGGAAAAGGTACAGAGTCTTATTGATAAATATCCAGCAAACTTTGACTGTCAGATACTGGATGTGACAGATGTTGCAGGTATTCATAAAGTAGTAGAAACTGCCTTTAACAAATATGGGGAAATTGATGTAGTGGTAAGTAATGCTGGATATGGTCTGTTTGGTGCAGCAGAGGAATTAAGTGATGAACAGGTGGATCATATTATTGCAACGAACCTGACCGGTTCTATTACGTTGATCCGTTCTGCGCTTCCTTATCTCAGAAAACAGAGTGGTGGAAGAATTATTCAGATTTCTTCCTATGGTGGACAGGTGGCATATGCATCCAATTCCATGTATCATGCTACAAAGTTTGGAATTGAAGGTTTTTGTGAATCCGTTGCACAGGAAGTTGCCAAATTCAATGTGGGTGTTACCATTGTGGAACCGGGTGGAGCAAGAACAGAATTTCGTTATGGCAGTGCAAAGGTTGCCAATCTTATGCCGGAATATGAGCATTGCCACAGCTTTTTAAATATGTTAGATCCTGCAAATGGTCTGGCACCTGGAGATCCTGCCAAGATGGCAGAAAAGATTATCGAAAGCGTAGATGTTAATCCGGCACCTATGCGTATGGTACTTGGCTCACAGGCGTTAAAAGCCACTATTGATCGTCTGGAAGAAAGAGTGGCAGATTATAAGACACAGACTGAGCTTGCTGCATCAACTGATATTGTGGAATAATTGACAGGAGACATTATGAAGCGAAGAGCATTAGGAAAACAAGGTTTTGGTGTATCAGCAGTGGGGCTTGGGTGCATGGGACTCAGTCAAAGTTATCCACCGTTTCCAACAAAAGAAGAAGCAATTCATTTTTTACACCAGTCCATAGAAATTGGAGAGCGTTTTTTTGATACTTCTGAATTGTATGAGATTTATAAAAATGAAGAGCTGGTAGGCGAAGCATTGAAGCCCTATCGCAGCAAAGTGGTGCTTGCAACGAAGTTTGGATGGAACATACAAGATGGCTCAGTACAGGGGCTGGACAGCAGACCGGAAACGATTCGTAAAGCAGTGGAAGGTTCCTTAAAGCGTCTTCAGACAGATCATATTGATCTGTATTATCAGCACCGTGTTGACCCTGAGGTTCCGATTGAGGAAGTAGCGGGTACTATTTCAGAACTGATGCAGGAGGGCAAGGTGCTTCATTTCGGATTATCGGAACCGGGAATTTCGACAATCAGACGGGCCAATGCAGTATGTCCGGTAACAGCTGTCCAGAGTGAATATTCCATGTGGTACCGGGAGCCTGAGAAGGAATTGATACCGGCTTTGGAAGAACTCGAAATTGGACTGGTTGCCTTTTCCCCACTTGGAAAAGGATTTCTGACAGGCAACGTGACGGAACATACCGGGTTTGCAGGCAATGATATTCGAAGCACCATACCACGGTTTAACGAAAAAGATAATCTGAAAAATAATCAGGTATTAGCACAAAAAATATCTGTATTTGCAAAGGAACATTGTCTGTCATCGGCGCAGATAGCACTTGCATGGCTGCTTCATCAGAAAGATTTTATTGTTCCAATTCCGGGAACGAAGTCCATCACACGTCTGCAGGAAAATATGAGTGCAGCCTATGTGGAGCTTTCTGAAGAAGATTATCGGCAGCTTGATCAAATATTACAATCTGTCAAAATCAGTGGAGCACGATATTCCGAAGAACAGCTTAAGATGGTCGGAAGTTAGTGTCAGAATAAATGGGGGGTGTTACCTTTGCTGTTAAGGCAAATGAAGTATTTTGTGACAATTATAGACTGTAACAGTTTTACCGAGGCAGCAGAGCAGATGTATATTTCCCAGTCTGCCATATCACAGCAGATGCAGGCGCTAGAGAAAGAACTTGGTGTTGAACTGATCCACAGAGAGAAAAGAAAGTTTCGCGTCACGCCTGCAGGAGAATATTTTTATCGTCAGGCAAGGGGAATCCTTGCGCAGACAGAGCAGATCAAAAAAGAAACCATTCGTTTGGGTCAAGATAGGGAACTGCAGTTAAAACTGGGGTACCTTAGATGTTACAGCGGATTGGAATTGCATCAGGTAGTTGGAGAATTTTCATCCATTTATCCGGAGGTGGAAATCAGTATTGTCAATGGAACCCATGAAGAATTATATCATGGTTTGAAAAATGGCGAAATTGACCTGGTTTTAAACGATCAGAGAAGGGCATTTTCCGATGAATATGTGAACTATGAATTACTAAAATGCGGTTGTTTTATCGAAATATCTACCAAAAATCCAATCAGTCAGAAGGAGATTGTGACAATGGATGATTTACGACAGATATCCTGTATTCTGATTTCATCCAGAGATCAGCAGAACACAGAGCAGGAGCATTACCAGAATACTCTTGGATTTTCCGGCAATTTCCTGTTCGCAGAAAATCTGGAGGAAGGCCGTCTGATGGTAGTGGGAGGCAGAGGGTTTCTTCCGGTGGAAAGTGTAGGAACATTGCCACAGCCCTTGCCTAATGTACGCAGACTTCCTCTCTACAGAGGTGACAGGCAGATAGAGAAAAATTATTGTGCTTTTTGGAAAAAGGAAGCGGGTAATTATTATATAGAAGAATTTGCTGCTATTTTACATAAGAGTCTGGTTGGAAAAACACAGCAACAATGATTCGTATTTCGAACTGGCATGACAGAAAGTAGAGGTTTCATTATTATTTGTCCGCAGCATCTGCCAATCAGGGAGTTGCTTGAGCAGGTGCTGCGGAATTTGAACGCTGATAGTTTCAGGTATCAGAGGTTTCTGTTAATAAGCTGCCTCAGGTTTTTTAATTTTTCGGACAGTAACAGATGGTATGTCACTGTCGCTTCTGGATCAGCAATTGGGATAGTAACACGATTTTTTAATAAATGATCTGTGTCATTTGCCAGATTGGTAGTAAAACATGGAAGAGATGAACTCCGTATCAATTCTTTAAAAGAAAAATCATCCGTCTGAACAAGGAATTTAGAGGAAGGCATTTTCTCTCTGCAAAGACTGTCCCAAAAGCCTATTTCTGTTCGAAGCAGAAAATTATAGCCATTCATATCAGAAAAGGACAGACTTTTATACTTTGCAAGTTCATTATCAGGTGGTACGCAGACAGAAAGAGCTTCCGTCAAAAAAGGAAGGCATAAAATATTCTCAATAGCAGTGTTTTCATTGACAACACCGATATCGCACATATCGTTTGTAATATTATATTGGATTTCTGAAATCTTTTTGATACAGGAAGAAATCGTTAGTTCAGGATATTCAGAGGATAGAATTGGTAAAAGCGACCATAATGGTGCAGGGGCACAGGATTCTATGGTAATGGTATGAAGGCTTTTATCAAACGTCTGAACTTGCGATACTGCATTTTTTGCGCTATCTAAAAGTGCATTGGCATAATAAACTGCTTTTTGCCCCGTTTCATTTAGCTGTATTTTATTGGCTTCCCGGTGAAAAAGAGAAACGCCAAAATCTCTTTCAACTTTCTGCATGGTTCTGGTAATGGTGGGTTGTGATATGTGAAGCATTTCTGCTGCTTTTGAAAGTGTGCCGTAACGGGCAAATGCTACAAATTGTTCTAATTCTAATAAATCAAGCATTTTATTCATCCTTTCTCATAGTTGCTGTGCATCCGAATGATGTTATCGGAGAATGGTTCTTCAAGTATTCATAAAATGAAATGTAGGTTTCAATATAATTATTGTACAACTTAGGAAAACTAAAGTAAACTATGAATTGGAAAGAAATCTGGTTTTCAAATTAAGTATAGTAAAGAGAACAAAGGAGGTCACATACAAAATGGAATATGTAACACTGAATAATGGCGTAAAGATGCCAAAACTTGGATATGGTGTTTATCAGACACCACCGGAAGAAACAGAAAGATGTGTATTGGAAGCGATTGAGACAGGATATCGCAGCATTGATACCGCACAGGCATACGGAAATGAAGAAGGTGTTGGAAATGCTATCGAGAAGAGTGGTTTACCAAGAGAAGAATTCTTCATCACAACAAAGGTTTGGATTAGCAATGCAGGATATGAAAAGGCAAAAGCATCCATCGAAGAATCACTGAGAAAATTAAAAACGGATTATGTAGACTTACTTTTAATTCATCAGCCATTTGGTGACTATTATGGAACCTACAGAGCAATGGAAGAGGCATATAAAGCAGGCAAGGCAAGAGCAATCGGAATTTCCAATTTTTATCCGGACAGATTCCTTGACATTCATCATTTTGCAGAAGTGAAACCTGCAGTCAATCAGATTGAAACTCATGTATTTGACCAGCAGAAGATTGCAAAAGAATACTTAAATAAGAATAACTGCCAGATTATGTCCTGGGGACCATTTGCGGAAGGTAAGAATGATATCTTCAAGAAC
>JAUNBT010000504.1 GCA_030526985.1 Lachnospiraceae bacterium
CAGGACGCGTTTCTCTGAGCTGGGATGCAGTAAATAATGCTGATGGATATCAAATCTGGATGTCAGACAGTGCTAATGGAACATATACTATCGCTAAAAGTATAGAAGATGGAAATACAACTTCCTATGCGAAGAGTGGATTGAACAGTGGAAGCACTGCTTACTTTAAGGTTCGTGCATATGTTCAGGATGGCGATAAGAAGACATTTGGTGCATATTCCGAGACAGTGTCCGCGGCAGTAAAATAAATAAAAGTAAATAAAAGGTATGAATGATACTTACAATAATACTGTCCCTCAATTTTTGAGGGACAGTATGTTTACAAGGAATAATAAATTATTATGATAAAACATGAGGAATATCCGCTGATTAGTGTGATTGTGCCAACTTTTGAGCGCAGTAATCTTTTGGCACGGGCTTTGGATTCCATTTTTGCGCAGACGTGGAAGCAGGTGGAGGTTATCGTGGTTGACGATAATATTCCGGGAAGTTTGTTGCAAAAGAAGACGCTGCAGGTTCTGCGGCCATTTAGCAATTAAACAATGTCGAGGGGATTATGTAGCTTTCCTGGATGATGATGATCGTTATCTGCCGGAAAAGCTGGAAAAGCAGGTTCGGTTCATGATGGACAAGGAACTGGATGGCAGCTACCATGATGTCATATGGCATGATTCCAACGAAAAACAGGTTGAATATCGCTCCATGGATTATACGACAGACTATACAACTAAAGGATTGCTAAAAGCGCATATTCTGCACTCGATTGCACCTACAGCCATATACATGTTTCGAAGGGATAAACTTCTTTCGACAGAGGGATTTGGAGAGGTACCATCAGGGCAGGATTTTATTTTGATGTTGAGATGTATTGAAAATGGCATGAAGCTCTGCTATATGGGGGGCGCCTGGGTTATACAGTATCTTCATAAAGGCCATAGAATTTCTTTGGGGGAAAACAAGGTTCGAGGCGAAAATATGCTTTATGATTTGAAACATAAGTATTTTTCCATATTGACAAAGAAAGAACGCAGATATGTAAGATTTCGCCATTATGCAGTATTATCTTTTGCATCCATGAGAAGCAGACATTTTGGAGCAGCTGTTAAATATGCAGCTTTAACAGGATTTGGTTCGCCCGGATATTCTGTAAAAGAAGCAATTCGCTATTTTCGTTCAAAATTCAGGAGGGAATAGATGAGAAAAGACGGTGTAAGCATAGGTATTGTAGGACGAACTGCAGATGGGACAGAACTTCTGGATGGTCAGACTGTCAAGACGAGAGTGCTGAGAGAGGAATTGCAGCGCATGTTTCCTGGTGCAGAAATACTCTGCGTAGATACTTATCAATATCGCAGACGTATCTTTTCTATCTTGTTTTCTACAGTGAAGACATTTGTAAAATGTAAACATATTTTCGTACTTCTATCCAGAAATGGACGAACATTTTTTTTTCCGATCCTTACAGGGTTAAATAAAATCTTTCATCGAAAGATGTATCATGATGTAGTTGGAGGAGCACTGCCGGGTGAGGCAGCGGCAAGGCCTGCGCTCAGAAAGCAGCTGCAGCGGTTTGAAGTGAACTGGGTAGAGTTTGCTGATATGAAAGATGAGCTTGGAGAGCTGGGAATCATGAATGCGGAGGTTCTCCCAAATTTTAAGCGCCTGCACATTTTACCGGAGTC
>JAUNBT010000505.1 GCA_030526985.1 Lachnospiraceae bacterium
GTTTTTCAAGGCATCACATATATTTTGCATCACATTGAGAATTTCTTCATAAGGCAAATGTAAAATGGAAGCGCACGCCCACACAGCATCATATATTTCTTTTGCATGAAATTCATTGAACAGCATTTGTTTTACTTTTATTCCGGTATACACCGTTGCCATCCTGCAAAGTTCCTGCGAGCCATCTATCGCATCTACCTTGTATCCAAGATCTTTGAAAATCTTGGCATCTCGCCCACTTCCGCACCCAAAATCAAGAATATACGCATTGTCTTTGACATACGACAAAAACGACTCTCTGATTTTTTCAAAATCTGTAGCCACGGTTTTATCGAAATAAACCCTAGCATTTTTGTTATAATAGTCCAATGTTTCCATATCAACCTTCTTTACATATATCATACTTCCATCGTCTGAATCCCACATTCTGAGCTGCCTGGTATATTGGGTGCATTATCTCTTCCAAATTACACGTAAATTCTTGAAAATCCACCCCTTGTCTGTAAAGCTTATATTGCACGTCTGCGCTGTTTATGTGCTCCCGCACACATTTGTCAAAAGCATCGTGGATCTTTTCATGCTCCCAAACAAGTTTATACGCTGCAAATTCAATTTTACTTAGACTTTGAAAATAAATATCCCAATCAGGCAAATTATTGCTCTTGCTGCTATTGATCGTTCTTGTTGTCGGGTGCAAATTCCACAGTTCATCATTAGCAACATAAGACCATGGTATAAAGTGATCTATGGATATGTCCTTGGGAGTTATAATGTTGTTGCCATATATTTCTTTTATTGGTTTGATAGAAGCTATCAAATTCCAATATTTTTTTACTTTTTCAAGCTTGCGTTCCTGTGGTGCCTTTAATTTGTCTGAAATCCCTGGAACATTTGGGTTTCTACGCTGCAAATATGTGATCATATTAAAGTGTATCCAACCAAGAATTATTTCCTGATTTTCTAATAAATACTGAAACCATTCATCTTGGATTTCAATCTGGCTTTCCATTCCTGCCAGCTCACTTATATAGTAAATCAGACGTTCTTCCTGTCGTATCTTTTCTACTATCTCCTTCTCAGGAACTTTCCATTCTGTATTCCCGCGTAATGTTTGAAAAAAAGGAGCCTGCAATCTATATGGCACATTTTTTGTCAATGTTCTTTTCATTGTCAGAACTTTTTTGTCCTCGCATTTATGTAAAAATTCCAGTATTGTTTCTCGTTTCTCTGAGGACTTCATTCCACTGATGTGTGAGATATGATGCACCAGTGCTTCTAAAGTATCTGACGGGCCTAGGTTTAAATGATATTCTGTCACCATATACCATGCTTCACAGATCATATCATTGACCAACTCATTGTACTTCGCAGTATTTTTCCCTTCAGCCACATGGTTCATTATCGCCTTAAACCAAAACAGCTTGTAGCTTTCACTCTTATTGTCAAACAAACGCAAAAGAAATTGTATGTTTAGTTGTTCCGATACCGGTAAATTCATAAAATACCTCTGATTTGGTTCTGGTTGTCAAAATGCTCGTTTTGAAGCTAAAGTACAGCTAATAATTTTTCTTGATTATTTCTACTTTTCTATCACCTAAAAGTTCTATAATAACATTTTTCTTATGTTCATACTTAAAATCTTCTTCTCCATCATATGTGAAAATAGTTACACGTTTTAT
>JAUNBT010000118.1 GCA_030526985.1 Lachnospiraceae bacterium
TTTCCGAGAGTTGGAGGTTAAACTCAGGCTTTCTGAGCTCCTGGTGTAGAGTGAGAACCAAACATATCCACGGTCAAAATGCCGTAGGGTTGAGTTGACGGGATGAAAACGGGTAGGTTGTGGAGATAGGATTGTTAATCAGAAATACAGCAAAGGAAGGTGTGATGATATGGCAGGATGTACTTGCGAAAACTGGACATTGCAGGATTTATCATCTGCATTGCAAGATATGCATAAGGACACTAAAAGGATAGTAGTGCCAATGTTTCAGAGAGGCAAACGTTGGAGTAAGCTGCAGGAGCAAACGTTCATTGACTCTTTGATTAAAGGTTATCCTGTCGGTACAATGCTTTTCTATGAGACCTTCGAAGATAATAAACGGACATATATTTTGGTTGATGGTTTGCAGCGTGGTAATAGTATAAAAAAATATATGAACAATCCAACAGAATTCTTTTATGACGATAGTATATCAGATGAATTCTGCGAGGAGATTTCAGAGCAATTAAAGAAGACTGACGCGGAAGTCTTTACAAAGATACGCTCTCTTTTGACAGCGTTCATTAAAGAACAAAAGACATTTAAAAACCTTCAGTATTTTACTGTGGCAAAACAGATTGCTGACGAGTTCGATGCTGGATATGAACCAATTGGTTCAATGATAGATATTATCACATCGTTCTTCGAAGAAAGACAGGATTTATATGATAAGATTGCCGGGACAGTAATTCCTGTTATTGTGTATACGGGAGAGGAAAGCAATCTTCCAGATATTTTTGATAGAATCAACTCTAAAGGAACTCCATTAGATCAGTATGAGGTATATGCAGCAGCTTGGCCTGTTAATGAAAAATATACAATCAGTAACACAGATATTATTGAACATATTGTAAGAAAATATGATACTTTCGTAGAAGATGGATATTTAATTCATGGCTATAGCAGAGAGGAGATGCGTACTCAAAAGAGGGTGAATGCTTTTGAATATCTATTTGGTCTTGGAAAGTATCTTGTGGATAAATACGAGATTCTTGGGTTTAATAAAAACCTGGCAGATGATACAGTTAATCCGCTGGCATTTGAACTTATAAATGCTTGTCTTAATGATGCGGACAGAATTCGTGTTTTATACAAAAACCTTCAGAACATAGATTTGAATGAATTGGAATCTGCCGTCTATAAGTCGATTGATTTTGTAAACGATGCTATTTCGGTGGTCACAAAATTCAAAGGCAACTCAAGAAATACAAATAAGATTTTTCATTCGAAGTATCAAATCTTATCGATGATATCCACTACATTTAAAGAGATGTTTGTAAATGGTGATTACACCAATTACTCTGAAACGTGGACATCTAGGAAAAATGCTGTTGCACAGAATTTGGTTCAATATTATGTGTATGACATTATTACCAACTATTGGAGCGAAGGTGGAACTGGAAAAATTCACGCTGCGGCTAAGCCGAATCGGTATATGAATCCAATTTCGAGCAGAGCATGGATGGTTGCATTAGATGGATTCTTCGAGAAATCTATGCTGCGTTCGGAAACAAAGAAAGTGGCCAATCCCAAGAGTGAAGAATATGTAATACTAAACTGCATATATTTGAAGACCTTTACAGCAATGGATCAGCTTTCTATTGATAGATTTGATGTGGAGCATATTGCACCAAAAGAACAAATGAGAAAATTGATTGAATCTTGCAGCGGTGATGGACTCCCGGTGAGTTGTATTGCTAATCTGTGTTACTTGCCGGAATATGTGAATAGAAGTAAGAAAGATAAAAACTTCTATCAGGACAAAAAATATCTTCTTAATGTAAAACTGTCTGATGTAGAAAGTAAATATAGTTTTACAGAAGCTGAAGATTTGGAGTGGATGGATGTACCATATGAAAAGCCGGAAGATTTTGAAGTTTTAAAGGAATACTATGTCGATTATTGCACGAAGCGGTTTGATAAAATCAAGCATCTATTCTGTGAGTCTTTGGGGATAGAATACGAAGTTTTGGAGGAGGAACCGCATGAAATTGTAAAGGCAGTTGTGAAACCAGAACCAATACCTGCCGTTAACAAAAAGGTGAAGTTCGCAGATAAATGTGTTTCACGTTTGGCACAATTGATCAACACGGAATTGATTAAAGTTGGCAGAAGTACATATAAGACTGCAGATGGAGCCAAGGGATATGTTGTTACAACATCCAAGGCATATAAACAAGGCAATAGGGATAAATATTGGTTTGCTTACCGTAGAAATCCGTTGGATGATTTAAAAGGATGTTCGGAGTGTTATATTGTTTATGGGTGTAAAGATGAGCAGACACTTATCGTAATGCCAGTTGAAGAAATAGAAAAGCGAGTGGATAATCTCAATCTTTCAAAGGATGAAGATGGAAATATTTCGCATTGGCACATGGTATTTTTCAGGGATGCAAATGGCAATATGACATGGATGCTTTCCAAACCAGAAATTAATGAAGAAAATATAAATCAATATCAGATATAGTAGAAACCGCATCTCCGGGAGATGCGGTTTCCTTAATAAACATAGCAAATGAAATAGAAATGCTGCGATTTCAGCAGCAAAGCTTTGTGATACTATTGACAAATCGCAGCGGTTGGTGTATAATAATTATAGAGGTGATAAAGTGTCAAGCATAGGCGAGTTTATTAAAGAAAAGCGAGAGCAGGCAAATTACAGCCAAGCAACGTTAGCACGAAAATGTGGTTTGAAATATGACAGTGCAGTATGTAACATAGAAAAGGGCGAAAGAAAAGTCACATGGGAGGAGCTTGGGATGATTTCTAAGGTGCTTGGTAATTTCCATGTGTTTGATGCCTTAGTGGCTGCTGGCTTTATTAGCCAAGAAGATGTTAATCCAGTACACAGGCTTTATCATCTGGAAGAACTGACTGACAGTGATATTGAAGATGTACAGAAATATATAGAGTTTCTGCTTTTTAAGCATCCAACAGAAAGTAAGGAGGGCTGAGATTATGCCATATAAATTAGGAGAATTATTCTGCGGCCCGGGCGGCATTGCTTGGGGAGCGACTCATGCAAATATAGGAAATCCAGAATTTACAATTATCCATCAATGGGCGAATGATTACGATGCCAGTACTTGTGACACCTATCGTCATAATATATGCCCCAATGCACCGCAGACAGTTTATCATGAAGATATTCGTAAATTTGATATGGACAAATTGGCACCTATTGATGCATTAGCCTTTGGGTTTCCATGTAATGACTACAGCGTTGTAGGTGAGCAAAAGGGCATGGATGGTGTTTATGGTCCCCTTTATTCGTATGGAGTAAAGGCATTAAAAAAATTCAAACCACAATGGTTCTTGGCAGAAAATGTTGGTGGTTTAAGAAATGCTAACGAAGGCAAAGCATTTGCAAAAATTCTTGCTGAACTTCGTGGGGCAGGATATACAATCACCCCTCATCTTTATAAATTTGAAGAGTATGGCATTCCACAGGCTCGTCATAGACTTATTATTGTAGGAATAAGAAATGATCTGGATATTGTTTATCATGTTCCATCAACGGAGCCGTATAAAGATATAGATAACACTTGTAAAACTGCTATTGAGGTACCGCCTATTCCAACGGATGCTCCTAATAATGAAACGACAAAGCAGTCAAAGACGGTAGTTGAACGTCTTAAGCATATTAAACCCGGAGAAAATGCTTTTACAGCGGATATTCCAGAAGAACTGCAGCTGAATATAAAAGGTGCAAGAATCAGCCAGATTTATAAACGCCTTGACCCTACCAAGCCTTCCTATACAGTTACGGGAAGTGGCGGTGGCGGCACTCATATTTACCACTGGGATGAGCCAAGAGCATTAACAAACCGTGAAAGAGCGAGACTTCAGACTTTTCCAGACACTTATGAATTTCAAGGAACCAAGGAAGGTGTCAGAAAGCAGATTGGTATGGCAGTTCCATGCAGAGGTGCACAGATTATTTTTGAGGCAATTTTGAAGTCTTTTGCTGGCATTGAGTATCCAAGTGTTGAATCAAATATAAATGAATAAAAGACCTGCTACACCATAATTGACATATGGGGTAGCAGGTCTTTTATTCGGCAATTAAATAATTTCAAGCAATATAGTGGTTGGACTTGTCCATGACACTCTTACCAAATTACTTGGTGAGGCATTGCAGTTTCTGTACCAATCTCCAATGGTTTGAAGGTTGCCGTGAACGGAAAATTGCTTTGCATAGACATCTCCCGCAGTACTGCAACCTTGTGCAAGCAATGTTACATTGTTCAAAAAACCATCAGCAGAACTTGCTTGAAACAGATTATACCCAAAGCCGCTTTGAGAGTGGTTTGAATTAAAAATGCCAAAGTTTACAGCGTAGTTTTTGGGAATAGGGATGTACCCTTCCCCCGGAATAATGTCTCTGTTGGTAGGATTCCTGTATTCACCCCAATTCAAGTGAGACTGTTTTAGTTGTACCGTGTAGGTATCTCCTGTTTGAGCCATACTACTCATCTCCTTTATAATTTGATATATAATATAACCAAAAAGTTATATGCGTTTTAATTTTACCAATCTATAAATTAGCAATTATTTGTTGATATACGGTATCAAGATTAGCATCTGCTACCTTTTTCTTTAGCTGGCACTCCCATACAGTGAGAACCTGCCATCCTTGTTGCTTAAGCAGAGCATTGTTTTCTGCATCGCGTTCCACATTACGATTTATCTTTTGATGCCAGTATTCTTCATTTGAAGATGGCCATACGAAACGCCCGCAATCATGATGATGCCAAAAACATCCATTCACAAATACAACAGTTTTATATTTGCGAAAAACAAGGTCTGGGCATCCAGGCAGTTTCCTGACATTTTTTCTGTATCGCAGTCCTCTTGAAAAGAGATATTTTCGAACCTTTTCTTCTGGTTTGGAGTTTGTACTGCGAATGTGTGACATATTCATGCTACGGACTTCTTTTGAATGTGTATCAGCCATCTAATCACCTCTGATTGTTGACGGAGAAATCCATGTAATATTGTTCTTCATCAATTTTGTGGAAGGTGACATCAGACCGTCCGTATGCAAGCAGGTGTTCCTTTTTAATGTAAGAGCCGTTAGGCAGTCCGAGCCTGTTTCTAAAATACTCACCAAGCAATGCGTTGCTTGCAGGGGTTGTTATAGCTTTGTCATTTTGCTGTTCTACTCTAAGCTGAAGAGTGTGGTGGTCATCTGTGACTACAAGAAAATGCTGCTTGTTCAGAGGGAAAAAATCCGAACGGGCTATTTTTACTGGCAGCGGAATGTATGCTTCATTTTTATTGCGATGGCTTCTTTGCCCCCAATTCAAACCGGATTTTGTTCCTGTTTCCCCACCTCTTGCGAGAAGTGACAGGTGAACACAGTTTTCTTCGGATGCGTGTGAAGATGTCGACAGTGCCGTGGAAGACGAACGCACTACAATGTAATCATCAACTTCAGAGTGATTGCAGTAAATTGAGCGGTCAACAGCTTTTTCATAAAGACCGTGTGCATATACGGCTAATCTTGTATGCATGGATCCACTGTGAGTTCTAAGCATCGATTGCTGTGTAAATTCATATGAACATCCAAAGGCTTTCACTGGTTTTTCATCATCCAGCCAAATGTAGTAATTTTGCTTCAAGGCAGGAGGCTGAAAAAGATAGCTGCATGAAAAATTGCTCCAGATACTGGAATACCTATTTCCGTGCAGTTCCTTAAACCCTTCATGAGAAATATCATCAATGCCCTCGTCAATGACATCACTTATGATGAGTTCCACTTCAACATCAGTAATACCTTTTTCTTCGTAGCTCTTTAAAAGCCATGAAGCCATACTTGGCGTTGCGTGAGAAGTCAGTATACACAGTTTATTAGCTCCTTCTTTAATTGGATCAAAGAGAAGCTGTTGTGCGATGCTGTCTGAATAATGGAGGTCTGTAGGCATTAGGCATCACCTCCAATAACATCGTAGTACATAGTGTCATTCGGCAGCTTGATGTTTGGAACCCACAGCTGTTTACCTCCCCATCCTTTAGTTCCAGTCACTTGGTACATAGTCAATACTACTTTATCTGTAAAAGAACCGCCTAACTGCCAGTCGTTTGGTGACAGTAAAGCACCCGTTCCTTGTGCCACATTTCTGTTCCTGCGAACAAGAAGAATCCCTTGGCCTGTGGGTTGTTCAGCAAGAATAGTGTCAATAACAGATTGGAATGATTCCAGTTTGAAATCAGGACTTGGAATGATGTGCGAAAGGATTTCCTTAAGCAATCGCAGACTGACCTGATAATAAGGTTCTGTATCGGCAAAAGGAGCCAAAATCGCAGCAATCCCCTCGATGGAATCATTATCCGGGTAGAACGGATAGTAGTTCGTACCGCCAGAAAGGATTTCGACATGGTCACTATCAAGCACATTTTTTCTGGTTGGGTTTAATCCGTTTGGATAATATATCTTTACATCACCAATACCGCGTTCGACTTGTGCAATAATGGAGTTGTTAGTTGAATTGATATCGGCAAAAAGTTTATACAAATTCTCGTCAATATAGAACATCATCATACCGGGGTCCCTGTCATATCCAAACATTCGGCTGTGCTGCCACATAGTATCTGCTTGAGGTTTTTTGCTTGTTCTTGTGTAGTAGATGGTTTGGAGACTTGGAAATGTTACTCCTCTTCCTAACGTATTGCCCCCAATCACAAAGTTACATCCAGTTTCATACTCCGAACTGTCTATGTCGTTTTTTCCGTTCATTATTAGTATTTTTATACTCTGAGACAGGAGCAGCTCTTTAGCTTTTGCATATAGAGTATCGAAATCTACTTTTTGTGATTTCACAGGAGCAAGAGTATCATAGTGCTTCATAAGGTCAGACTTGAAATCGCCATCTGCATTTTCTATGCACCTTTTGATTTCTTTCTGTACTTCATCCGCGAACTTCTTATGTGCGGCAACACGAACACTTGGATGGAACAAGCAGTTTGATACCTTTCCGCCTGACAGCAGTATTTGAGCAGAAACAGCGATATGTCTGATTACAACATCTTTTGTAGGAGCTTTCAGCATCTCCAAGAAAGATATGCAAGCGGGCTTTCCTTCCACAGGGAAAAAGAAGTCTCCACCCAGATAGGCATTTCCGGGCTGAAAATAGTAGGTAAAGTATGGATGCCAGCCAGAAGCAATGGTTTGAAGAAAGATAGCTTGAGGTGTACCAGTGACCTGAAGATACAGGCTGCTGGAGGCACCGTTTTTTATTGCATCCAAATACTTATTGATAGAAGACTGTCGGTCTTTGTTTACCAGTGTATTTAATGATGCCGCATCAGCCTCATCGTCAATAATAAAGAGTGGGTTTCCTTTCATGAATCCAGTGGAATTAAGAATATTAGCCCACAATTTCAACACACGCACATTCTTCTTTAATACAATAATAGCAGGCTGAATCAAACTGTTTTCTGCAAATAGTCCAGCATCGGTTTCTCCGCAGATACAGAATCCTTCAAGGTCAGACTTTACCCTGCTCAACGTTTGCTGCTGAAGTACAACATTATCTGTTGTCAGTAAAACAAAGACAGGAAAACCGAGATCAGCGGCTTTGCACATGATTCCAAACATTTGACCTGTTTTTCCAGACTGCACATTTCCAAAAAGGAGTCCAATCTCGTGGCTGGAAAAGGAAAAAGTTTTAATATACTTATTTCCTACATCCTCCGATGTCTTTAAAATAGATTCAGCAAGTTTTGTGTTTCCACGGTCTGTAATTTTCTGTAGATAGGTTTTTAAATACTGCATATGTATCACCTCTAATCGTCATTTTCTGATGTAAAGGAAAGCATCCATACATCAAGTGCATTTCCATCTTCGTCAAGAGCCGTTTGCCCTGTCTTTTTGAATACAAGTCGGTCGCATCCATATTCATCCAGCATTTCTTCTGTTATCATGCCAATGCGGTCTGTGTCGGCAGCTGTATTGTTAACAGGCTTTACGATACCTGCGGCAGCTAATCGTCCCTTCAACCATCTGCCCAGTATTAATTCATCACCAACAGCACTAAACTGTTTATTGTTATCGCTGGTTGTATGCGCTTTAAACCAATAACCATCGTCCGTAACAACGAAGAATGGTTCATTTTTGTTTGGATATCCTTCCATGTGATACACATCGGCACCAACTGTCAGCTGAGTTTCATACCAATCTCTGGCTTTCCGTTTGCTTCGAGGGGCGGCATAGCAGACATTGATATTGGATTTAGTATAGTGTTTCCCATCGTCAATATGGCGTTCATCGAAGTGAGGAACCTTGAGTTTTAAGAAAAACGATACATAAGCCTTACAGCGTTCATAGAAATCAACATTTGATTGGGGAACGGAGGTTACCAATTCGACTCCGTTAAGGGCTGTATTATTCTCTCTGACAAGGGGCATTCCAGATATATTTGCAATATTATCGGAACAATTGGGTGCCTTTAGCTGTTCAATATGGGAAGCAATTTCTGCCGCTTCTGTCTCTTCAGTGGTGAGAGCCGATATTTCATACTGCCTTCTATTAGCAGCTTCCAGTTTGATTGCACCTAAATTTGCAGAGCCTATGATTGCAGAGACAGGCTTTCCATTTTTGTAGAAACAGAATAGCTTGCCGTGGTATTTAAAAGATTTGACGATGCGTATTTCACCTTTGCCGGAGTCCTGCCATTTTTGATTTAATTTCATTGCTGTATGATAGGCACTTTCTGGCATGCCCTCGATAAAATACATACCTATCGTAAGGCAGATTTGCTTTGTTGCATATTTATCAGCAAGAGCCTCTAATTCAGAAATAGAAGCATTTGAGGTATATCCGACAGCGATTTCGACATGGTCAGCATTTTTCATCTGTTCCTCAAAGCAGTCTATTATGGTGGTTTGCTCATCGCTGCAGCCAAGCGGCAGAATATTTGAATAAAGTAGTTTCATGAGATTCCTCCATTAGTCTTTTATAGTTTCCATGATATCTTCTAAAGTACAATCCATTGCCTCACATATTTTAAGAAGAACATCTGTTGTAACATTTGCACCTTTGCCAAGTTTGGCAATAGAAGCCGCACTGATTCCGGCAGCATCCTTAAGGTCTTTTTTATTCATCTCTTTGTCAATTAACATTTTCCACAGTTTGTTATAACTGATACGCATTTGGCACCTCCTTATTTCACAGCAAAAAATCAAGTGAATCATCTTGTTGTTTATCGATAAGATAGTTTTTTAAGAGTTCAACATCTTTGCTTATATCTCGTGGCTTGATTCTATTGATTACCTTTTCTTCAACTTCGGGAGTCCAGTAAATCTTTAATTTCTTTCTTGCTCTTGTGATAGCAGTGTAGAAAACATTGTGAGTTACTAATTCTTCTACCTCATCGGTAATAACTATTTTAACAGAGTCATATTCCAAGCCTTGTGCTTTATGGATAGATACGGCATAAGCAACTTGGAATGGGACTGCTGTGCT
>JAUNBT010000506.1 GCA_030526985.1 Lachnospiraceae bacterium
TGGCACTCACCAGACGGCATATCTTTTTGCGCAAGAATATTGACAGTACCAAAATTCCATATGCATAATTTGCACTCAAAATCTATATTGTTTACAGAATACACTCTTTTCATTTAATTGTATATGGTTCCAACAGTAATATTTTAACACTATTACCGGACACCTCATACTTAATAAACAGCATATTGCTTTCGTCAATAATACTAAAAGTTCCATCACTTTCATTTGACTGAGATTTTTTCATAGCACTAATGACAGCCCTTTCTACAACATCACGGACATCATTTTCTTTTAAATAATCAATTGTAGAAGATGTAAATGAAAATGCATATGTTTGTGATGAGTACACTTCCAGGGCATCACTTTGGCATTTGCTTGATAAATTATTCGGTATAGCAATAAAAAGAAGAATAATGAACAGACATGCTAGGGAGTTTCGTATACAAGCGTATGAGGTGAAAACATAGTTGTTACGAATGATATTTTTCCTCTGATTTTGTGCAATACACTTATCGTAATCATCTTGTAACAATTTTTCACCATTTGCTATGCTACTAAGATTAACATTATATGTTTCATTTTCACCTATCAACACGTGGATAACAAGCAATCCTGCCAAAATCATGTATGTAACACCTGCAATCAAGAAAATAATTGCACATAAAGCTATAAGTGAATTTCCAAATTTTATATTTATAGCTGATAGCAATCCGGATGCACCAATAATCAGAGAAACCGAAATCGTGATTCCTATAATGTTAGTTTTTGCCTTATCTTCAAGTTTATCCTTTGTTTTGAAAGTATTGTCATATAGTTCCTTGAGTTTTTCTGTGCTAATTTTATCTGAATTCTCAATATCTTCCAGGATTCCTGTTGGCGTAATATCTTCCCCTTGTTCATTTTTTGGAAACATTTTTGCTTCAATAATCTTTTTGGCTTTCCTATTCTCATAAAACGGAAAAATAATATCTAATATTTTATTCATATGCACCTCGCTTGACTAAAGCATCAACAATAGCCTTATCAATTGGTAAACCAGCACATGATGTTAACCATCCCCACTCTCCTGTAGGATTCACCTCAATAAAATAATATGTACCACCCACCAAAGCAAGATCAATACCTCCAAATGATAAATTTAGATGTTTCATTAATAACACAAGTCGTTTTTCAACTATTTCAGGTAATTCAACTTTGGTATAAGTAAGATTATCTTTATTGCTTTTTCTCCAATCGCCTTCTAATGTCATTCCTTGTTTTGTAATAGCAACGGGAAACATGCGGTTATTTACAAATGTAACACGCAGGTCAATTTTTGGCGATAAATACTCTTGGATAATAACCGGTGCCAACTGGACTTCAGCAGATAGTAATTCTGTTCCTTTAATCATTGTTGAATATGTGAACATTTCTTTGCCATCTTCATAAAAAAGAGCTGTATCCAAAGATTTGACAATATATGTTTTATTCCGAGAAATATTCTGTGATAATGAATTTCCTATATAGGTTTCTGGAACAGTAAGTCCGCACTCCTTGGCTATCTTTAGCTGATAAAGCTTGTTCTCTGCCCGATAAGTTGCTACTGGATAATTCATCCATACAGCTTTGTCTAAAACAATCAAATTTCGAATAAAGGCGCTCCACTGACTACGTTTCAATTGT
>JAUNBT010000119.1 GCA_030526985.1 Lachnospiraceae bacterium
CCGGTTGGACCAGTTGCCCCAGTTGGTCCCGTGGCCCCGATTGTTCCTGCTGGTCCTTGTGGTCCCATTGGTCCGGTAGCTCCTGTGATTCCTCCAGCCCCGGCTGGTCCCTGTGGTCCTACTGGCCCCATCGGTCCCTGAGGTCCTTCTGGTCCAACCGCGCCTTGAGGTCCCTGAGGCCCCATCGGTCCTGGTAATCCCCTTGGTCCGGTAGGTCCTGGACATCCTCTTGGTCCAGTGGGACCAGGATAACAGCAGCCGGGAGGACGACAGCCACCGCCCCGGTCGCAACAAGAACATTGGGATATTTCAGTTGTACTGTTTTCTTTGTCAGGATAGAAAGAAGAATAGGTTTCTTTACTGTGATTTGAATTCATATTTTTCTCTCCTTTGCAGTGTAAATCATGGGATTTACTTTTGTTATATTATATGAAACCTGTTGAAAAATGGTGAATGATTTGGTTTCTTAGCAACAATTGTTTTTTTGAAAATAAACTTCATTTTGCTGTACGGCTAAATCATATGGTTTTATAGCCTGTGCTTTCTTATGGTAGAAAAGTGCCTTTTTTCTATCTCCGAGGCGGTCATAGCAGACACACAGCTGAATCAGGGGAATAAAATGCTGACAGTCTGTCTCAATAAAAGCTCCTGTTTGTTCCTCTGGATTTGCAGTAAGTGCCTGTTTATACCAGTAGATTGCCCCATGATACATTTTGTTTTGTAACATACGATATCCTAATTCACAACATATTTTTGGACGGGGATTGGCGAAGGAAAAGCTTTGGTAAAGAATATCGATGCCAGCTGTGAATGCGTTCATTTTTTCATAACATTTTGATAATTGAAGACAGGTTTCTATTTTATTTTCTGACCAGCCTTCCGGATTATTTAGAAATTCTTGAAAAGTTTTTGCGGCATTTTCATATTGTGCATGATAAAAAAGTTCTCTCGCATAATAAAACTGATGGCGGGCTTCCAAAATTTCTCCTTCTTTTTTCATTTGTTCGTATATTTTTAAATTACGGTCCGGATCCGTTGGCTTCGTTTTTCTATGCTCGATTTCAATGGGAGAATAGAGGATTTTACCTGAGGGAGTGATTGCCTCGTGCACTCTGCCGTTCCAGAAAAAGGTACCATTATTTTTAAATAATCTTTCCCGATAATAGGAAAAGACAGGACGATTTCCCTCATCAAAACCGGTAATATATTTCATCATGACAACATCGATAGTGGGATCGAGGGAGTATTTTAACTTTTTCATCTCATCAATCCAGTGCGGGGTAATAAAATCATCTGCGTCCAGCCACATCCAATAATCCATAGAAGCTTTTTTACAGGCCATATTTCTTGCCGCTGCAAAATCCATATTCCATGGATAGTCAAAGATAAGAGAAGTAAACCGTCTGGCAATTTTCTTTGTCTGGTCGGTAGAGCCGGTATCGACAATAATAATTTCATCCACAACCGGACTAATTTGTGAAAGTATCCGTCCAAGGATATCTTCTTCATTTTTTACAATCATGCATAGGCTTATCGTTATCATTTCTTCCTCCGAAAAAGAGAGTTTATTGTATTTTATGACGCACAGGTCAAAAAGTCATACTTTTTCATGCAAGCATGAAACGCATGACCTTATGACCCTTGCATCTCATAATCCAATTATAATAAATATAAATAAATCTCTCGTTATTATTTGAATTTCAAAAGAACGAAATATCTCAAATACATGACAGAATGCGGTAGAAATGGTATACTATTAAAAGTGAAAAACAAAAAATAAAACAGGAAAGACTAAGAAATATCCCTGTTTTGGCAGCAAAAGGGCTGCTATATTTTTTTGTAGCGTTATTTGCAAGGAAGAATCCCGAACGGAATAGATAGGAAGAAGTGAGGAGGAACAAACGTGGAAGATATCGTGTTTTGTAAAGGAGGAGGCTGTACGGCAAAGTTAGGTCCCGGTGCCTTAAAAAAGGTTCTTGACCAGATTCCGAAGAAAGCAGATGAAAATTTATTGATTGGATATGACAGTAGTGATGATGCCGCTGTTTATCAGGTGACACCGGATTTGGCCATTGTACAGACCCTTGATTTTTTTCCACCGATGGTGGATGATCCCTATTTATTTGGACAGATTGCAGCAACGAATGCCCTCAGTGATATCTATGCCATGGGTGGCGAGGTAAAGAGTGCACTTAACATTGTCTGTTTTCCAGAGCATTATGATCTTAATATATTGGGAGATATTATACAGGGAGGGACCCAAAAGGTTCATGAGGCCGGTGGAGTTTTAGCCGGCGGTCATTCGATTGCAGACAGCGATGTCAAATATGGTTTATCTGTGATGGGAACGATACACCCACAGAAGATTTATCCGAATGACGGGGCGAAAGTAGGGGATTGTCTGATTCTTACAAAACCTTTAGGCGTCGGAATTGTAGCTACGGCAAATCGGATAAAAGAAGCTTCCAAAGAAGCCATGGATCAGGCTGTAAAATCTATGACTACGCTGAATAAGTATGCAGCCTCCTGTCTGGGCAAATATCATGTTCACGGATGTACAGACGTGACAGGATTTAGCTTTTTGGGACATTTATCAGAGATGCTTGGAAAGGGAGGATGCGCCGTCATTTCATCAAAAAATGTACCATATATTCCCGAAGCAAGAGAGTATGCCGATGAATTCTTATTAACTGCGGCAGCTCAGCGCAATCGGAATTTTATTGGAGACCAGGTGGAATTTCGCATACAGGACTTTGCTATGGAAGAGATTTTATTTGATCCACAAACTTCCGGTGGGCTTTTAATTGCAGTTCCGAAAGAAGAGGGAGAAGCCCTGATGGAAGACATTAGTAAGCTTGGCATGCCTTGCGGTATCGTCGGACAGGTAGAAGATTACGGAAACAAAAAGATTATTGTTGAATAAATCGGGAGGAGATTATTATGACTGAGATGATTAAAGTAGATGCACTGGGAGATCAGTGCCCAATCCCTGTTGTAAAGACAAAAAAAGCATTGGAAAAATTGACAGAGGGAGGGAAAGTAGAAACCCATGTCGATAACGAGATTGCCGTACAGAATTTATCAAAGATGGCAAAACAGAAGGGGATTTCTTATACATCCGAAAAAATAGGAGACCGCCATTTTATTGTGACAATGGAAGTCTTAGTTTCGGATAAAGAAAAGGCTGCTGGTATAAATGGAACTGCCAATAATCAGATTGCTGAAGAAGCAGCTTTAAAATCCGAAGGCTGGGCATGTATACCGGATGCCAGAGGTGATTTTGTCGTTGCAATTGGCAGTGCAACGATGGGAGATGGCAATGATGCATTAGGAAAAGTACTGATGAAAAGTTTTATTTATGCGGTAAGCCAGTTAGACAAGCTCCCAAAAACGATTCTGTTCTATAATGGCGGTGTTACACTGACAACAGAGGGTTCGGATTCTATTGAAGATTTAAAAAACATGGAGGCACAGGGCGTAGAGATTATGAGCTGTGGCACTTGTCTTAATTATTATGAAAGAGAAGATAAACTGCTAGTCGGAGACGTGACCAATATGTATGACATTGTGGAAACTCTTGCAGGGGCAGGAAAGATTATAAAACCGTAAAGGCAGGATGGGAAAATGATATATCTGGATAACGCAGCCACCACTCTTCATAAACCAAAAGAGGTTACGGCTGCTGTTGTAAAAGCCATGACACAGATGGGAAATAGTGCAAGAGGAGCTCACAAGGGTACTCTTACGGCAGGAAGAATCATTTATGATACCAGGGAAAAACTCTGCCGTCTTTTTCACGGACCAGGACCGGAAAATATTGTGTTTACTTTAAATTCGACTGAGGCACTCAATATGGCAATCAATGGATTGATTCATCCAAAAGACCATGTGATTTCCACGGATTTAGAGCATAACTCTGTTTTAAGACCACTTTACAGACTGAATAAAGAGCAGGAAGTGGAATTATCTTTTGTGGCAGCAGACAAAACGGGATGTATGGATTACAATGATTTTGAGAAATTAATCCGACCGGAAACGACAGCAATTGTCTGTACACATGGCTCTAATTTGACAGGGAATCTGGTTGATATAAAAAAGGTGGGAAGAATTGCCAAAGAACACAACCTGCTTTTTATTGTAGACGCCTCTCAGACAGCAGGTGTTTTTCCCATCGATATGGAATCTATGAATATTGATGTACTCTGTTTTACCGGGCATAAGAGTCTGTATGGTCCACAGGGAACCGGAGGAATGTGCATTTCAAAGGATGTAATCATACGCCCAATGAAAGTGGGAGGAAGCGGAATTAAAACTTATGAAAAAGAGCATCCGGCGGACCTTCCGGTACGTCTTGAAGCCGGGACTTTAAACGGACACGGGATAGCAGGACTTGGAGCAGGTGTGGACTTTATTTTAAGGACCAGTATGGATCAAATCAGAGAAAAGGAACAGGCTCTTTCGAAGCGGTTTTATGAAGGAATCTATCCTCTTTCCAATGTAACAATATATGGAGATTATTCTACGAACAACCGGGCTCCCATCGTAGCATTCAATATAGGAGATTACGATTCCGCACAGGTAAGCGATGAACTGGCTGAGGTCTATGATATTGCTTCAAGACCAGGGGGACACTGTGCACCTAGAATGCACGAAGCGCTTGGCACAAAAGAGCAGGGTGCCGTCCGATTTAGTTTTTCCTGGTTTAATACGGAAGAAGAAGTGGATCAGGCAATGAAAGCGGTTTCGTCGATTGCTTTGGAAGGTTGAATCTATTTGACAGAATCAAGGAGTAAATAAAAATGCGTAAAAAAGAATTAAGCTTTCTTGTGACCTTTCATACTACGACAGGTGCAATGGCAATGGAAAAATATTGTCATGAGCATGGTGTCATGGGACGTTTGATTCCGGTTCCAAGAGAAATCACAGCAGGATGTGGTATGGCATGGAAAGCACCGATAGAAAAGAAAGAGGAAATTCAATTATTAATCCAAAAAGAGAAAATGGATGCAGATGGTGAGTATGAAATAGAATGTTGATTTTACTTGACATTTAAAATAGAAAAGGTATCATAGAATTATGAAAATAATTTTCACAGGGAGAGAAACTATGGAAAAACATCAGTCAGTACTCGATACCATTCACATACTATACGACAGTTTTTTTGAACAGGAAAAAAAGATTGCAAAATATATCATTGAAAATCATAAAGAAGTCGTTAATATGACAATCAGTGAGCTTGCCGCTGAGAGTAAAACCAGTGTAGCGACCATTTCCCGCTTTTGCAAAAAATGCGGTGTAGATGGTTTTCATCATTTGAAGATTGGTCTTGCAAAGGAAATTGTGGAAAGCGATGCCACATTGCCAGTTTCCAATACGATTTCCAGAAATGAGATTGACCAGTCTTTGCAAAATATTTTGGCGAACAAAATCGAAGAGCTGAAACAGACCGTATCTTTGATTGATGCGGACAACTTAAATCAGATCCTTGAATGTATTAAAAATGCCGGATGTGTTCAATTTGCGGCGGTGGGAAATACGATTCCAGTTGCCTTAGACGGGGCATTTAAGTTAAATCAGATTGGAATAAAAGCAACAGCTGGCGCTATTTGGGAAGCACAGCTTGCCCACACATTGAACCTCAAAAGGGGAGATGTATTGATTGCTATATCGAATTCCGGTGAGTCCCGGCAGGTTGTTAAGATGGTACAGGCTGCGAAAGAACAGCAGGTGACTACAATTGGAATCACGAACAATGTCAGTTCCTCTGTGGGAAGTATTGTTGACTATCATATTCAGACGGCAACAAGAGAGAAGCTTTTTTTGAATGAATTTTGTTTTTCCCGTGTATCCGCTATGACTGTGATGGAAATATTATATTTGTTTCTTACTGTGGGCGAAAAGAAAAGCTATGAGAAGGTCAGAAAATGTGAAGATCTGATGGCGGATGAGAAATTATAAGAGACGATAAAGAGAATAGAGTAGAAGATTTAAAAATAGGATTGAAAAAAGAGAATGAGATTCCTTTAAAGGGGCTCATCCTCTTTTTTATTTTGCGTAAATAATTTTCGCATAGTAATATTTCACAAAAATAAGGCTTCATACAGGCAAAAAATCCTTCTATTTTCGTGCAAAACAGAGAAAGAATTATTTTCGCCAAATAGATAATTGACAATAATTATTTTCGTGATATACTAAAACCATGAAAAGAAAGTATCGCGATCTTATCTTTACACGAAAACTATTTACACCAAAATGGGAGGAGAACAGAATGAAAATTAAAGATCTGTTACAAGCTCAATCGATTGATTTAAATGCAAAAGCAGGATCGAAAGATGAGATTATCGACTACATGACCCGCTTGATGGACAAAACAAATAATTTAAAAAACAGGGAAGATTATAAAAAAGATGTATTAAAAAGAGAAATGGAAGGAACAACAGGAATTGGGGATGGAATTGCAATTCCTCATGCAAAATCGGAAGCGGTTAAGAAACCGGGACTTGCAGCAGTCTTAGTAAAAGAGGGTGTTGAATATGATTCCTTAGATGGACAGCCGGTCCATATTGCTTTTATGATTGCAGCACCGGCAGACGGCAGCGATGTTCATTTAAGTGCCTTATCCAAGCTTTCCACCATGCTTATGGTTCCTGGATTTAAGGATTCCCTTTTAAAAGCCTCCAGTCCGGAAGAGTTTCTTCGAATTATTGATAAGAAAGAGCGTGAATTGGACGAGAAAACAAAGAAACCGGAGAGGAAAGAAGGGTATCGTGTACTTGCTGTAACTGCATGCCCAACTGGAATCGCCCATACTTTCATGGCAGCAGAAAGTTTAGAACAAAAGGGAAAAGAACTTGATATTCCTGTTAAAGTGGAGACGCAGGGAGCGGATGGTGCAAAAAATATACTGACAGCAGATGAAATCAGCAAAGCGGACTGTATTATTATTGCGGCGGATAAAAATGTTGATTTGAAAAGATTTGATGGAAAGCCGGTAATTATTACAAAGGTTGCTTCTGGAATCCATAAAGCAGAGGAGTTGATCTTAGAAGCGGTAAGCGGAAATGTAGCTGTATATCATCATGACCATGCAGCAGAAGATGACACGGTAAATGAAGTAAAGGAAGGAATTGGCCGTCAGATTTATAAACATTTAATGAATGGTGTTTCCCACATGCTCCCATTTGTAATTGGTGGAGGAATTCTGATTGCTTTGGCATTCCTGTTCGATGATTATAGTATTGATCCTTCTAATTTTGGTAAGAATACACCGATTGCAGCATACTTAAAAACAATTGGAGAATATTCCTTTGGTATGATGCTTCCTATTCTTTCCGGTTATATTGCGATGAGTATTGCAGATCGTCCCGGTCTTGCTGTAGGTATCGTTGCCGGTCTTGTAGCGAAAGCCGGAAGTACCTTTTTAAATCCGGCAGGCGGAGAAGTGAATGCCGGATTCTTAGGTGCATTATTTGCCGGTTTTGCAGCAGGTTATGTGGTTCTTGGGCTTAAGAAGCTGACAGAAAAGATGCCACAGTCTTTAAACAGTATACGACCGATGATTATTTATCCTGTACTTGGTGTTTTGACTGGTTCTGTTGTGACTACCTTGATCAATCCTTTTATGGGAATGATTAATACCGCTTTATCTAATGCGTTAAATGGATTAAATGGAACAAGTAAAATTTTATTAGGTGTAATTTGTGCCGGTATGCAGTCCGTTGATATGGGCGGTCCGGTTAATAAGACTTCTTATGTATTTGCAACGTCCCAGCTTGCAGAAGGAAATTTTGAGATTATGGCAGCTGTTATGGCGGGAGGTATGATTCCTCCGTTAGCAATTGCATTATGTACTACATTTTTCAAAAACCGTTTTACAAAAAAAGAAAGAGAGTCCGGACTTGTCAATTATCTGCTCGGTTTATCCTTTATTTCTGAGGGCGCGATTCCATTTGCAGCAAGTGATCCGCTCCGCGTACTTCCTTCTTGTATTATCGGTTCCGCAACAGCAGGTGGCTTATCCATGTTCTTTGGATGTACTCTGAGGGCACCTCATGGAGGAATTTTTGTTCTTCCCACAATCGGAAATCCATTGATGTATGCATTATCGATTTTAATTGGTGCAGTAGTCGGCTGTCTGATTCTTGCAATTTTGAAAAAACCTTTGAAAGAAGAAAAAGGAGCTTAAATAATATGAAACGAGCATGTGCCCATGCGGCATTTGAAATGATAAAGGATGGCATGACAATTGGATTGGGAGGCGGCAGTACTGTCGCCTTCCTAATCGAAGAATTAGAACAATCGGGAAAAAGAATTACTGCCGTGACTCCTTCTGGGGATACAAAAGAATTATGCCTTACCCATCATATCCCAATTCAGAATCTTGAAGATACTGCCCATGTAGACCTGGCTTTTGATGGCTGTGATGAGTTAGATTATAATTTGAATGCATTAAAAAGCTGCGGTGGAATTCATGTGAGAGAGAAAATTATGGCTTCTATGGCAGATCAATATATTCTTTTGGCCGATGAAGAAAAATACAAGGAGACACTTCAATTTCACTATCCTGTGACGATAGAGGTAATAAAGGCGGCAAGAACTGTGGTGAAAAAAAATCTGATGCATCTTGGAGCTGAGGTAAAAGAGCGCCATTCAGACCAAAAAGCAGGACTTTTAATCAGCGATGACGGAAATTATTTAATGGAAGCATACTTTACTAATGTGAAAGATAGTAAAAGTCTTTCTGATACATTAGATCAAATGGCAGGAATCGCAGGTCATAGTCTGTTTTGTGCCATTGCAAAGAAAGCAATTGTTGCGAAAAAAGAAAAAATTGATATAATAGAAAGGTAAGGGACGAAGATGAAGAAACTAAACTGGGGAATTCTTGGTACAGGCTGGATTGCGCATGAGATGGGTGAAGCATTAAAAGCGGTAAATGGTGAGATTTATGCAGTCTGTGATGTGACAATTGAGGGTGCCAGAAAATATGCCGGTGAATTTGGCGTGGCAAAAGCATATGGAAGTGCCGAAGAGATGATTGCCGATAAAGATGTGGATATTATTTATATCGCAACACCGCACAATCTTCATTATGAATATCTTTTAAAATCTGTAAAAGCAGGAAAACATGTTTTCTGTGAAAAAGCGATTACAGTAAACAGCCGTCAGCTGGAGGAGTGTGTGGCGATAGCAAAAGAGAAGGGCCTTGTAATCTGTGATGGCATGACACTTCTTCATATGCCACTTTATAAAGAGTTAAAGACGATTGTTGACTCAGGAGAAATCGGAACAGTTAAGATGGTTCAGGTAAACTTTGGAAGTTGTAAGGAATATGATGTTAAGAATCGCTTCTTTTCAAAAGAATTAGCAGGTGGAGCACTTTTGGATATCGGTGTTTACGCCACAACATTTGCAAGATATTTTATGAAAAGTAAACCGAATGTGGTA
>JAUNBT010000120.1:0-3083 GCA_030526985.1 Lachnospiraceae bacterium
TAATCTTGACTTTATCTCGTATATAGTATATCATAGTTTGTGGATAATTAATTTTTGTAATATATATTTAATATATTAACAAAAAGTCGGAAGGGAGCAGTAAGATTACTCTCCTGCAGTTAATTGAGAATATGCCACAGATTACATATACGAGGTGTTTATACATGGCTTTATTAAGAAAGATTATTTTGGGCGGATGTTTTTGTTTGTCCGCAGCATTGTTTTATACAGGGAATGTTTCTGTAGACGCAGCAGTAGAGGCTCCCACAACGATTGAGGTGGAAGGTAGTACAACCGAAGCGGATACATCTACAGAGGAAACAACCACAGAGGAGACAGATAAGACAGAAGAGAGCAAAGAAGAGACGCTCAGAAAGAGTATGGTTTCTTATGCGAAGAAATTTCTGGGTAACCGTTATGTATACGGTGGAACAAGTTTGACAAAAGGTACGGACTGTTCTGGATATACCATGAGAATCTATCAGAAGTTCGGTTATAGTATACCGAGAACCTCCCGTTCTCAGGCAAGTGCCAGCAAGAAGATTTCTTCTGCGAATAAAAAGCCGGGCGATTTGATTTTCTACGGAAGCGGCAAGAGAGTCAGCCATGTTGCGATGTATATCGGGAATGGTAAGGTAATTCATGCCAGCAACCGAAAAGATGGAATTAAGATTTCTCAGTGGAATTATAGAAAGTATATTAAGATTGGCCGATTTATTAAATAATTGGTGGACAATTCATGCTTATATGGTATAAAATGGACTTGACAGATTTTTTTGTCAGGTCTTTTTATTTTTGAGAAGATGTGAATGTTGCGATGAATGAAATCAGGCATAGTGACAGGAGAAGGAAGAGAACAGGAAAGAAGGCGGCAGCTGTCTTTTGAAGACAGCTCATAAAGAAAGATTGGGGCGTAGCATATGAATATTGGAATTATTGCACACAATGCAAAGAAAGATCTGATTGAGGATTTCTGCATTGCTTATAAGAAACGTTTAGAAAGACACAGAATTATTGCAACCGGAACAACAGGGCGAAGAATTGAGGAGATTGTGAAGATACCTGTAACAAAGTTTTTACCTGGCAGTATGGGAGGCGACCGGCAGTTTATTGCGCAGATTGAGCGGGGAGATATTGATGCGGTCATCTTTTTTTATAATCCCTACATGAATAAGACGACAGAGCCGGATGTGGATGAGATTACAAGACTTTGTGATCTTTATAATATTCCGATTGCAACGAATATTGGAACAGCAGAAGTACTTGTGTTAAGCATATTATAATTGTTTAGAGCCGTGTGATAGGATGCAGGGTCAAAAGGTCATGTGATTCTTGACTTTAAAAGATGTTGCTGATATACTATAAGAACGCATTTGGCAGAAAAAACATACAATATGTCTGTCGATAGATTTAAGCATAGAAAGGGCTGTCGGATTTGCGACAGCTCTTTTTGAAAAAGAGGAGGTAAACAAATAGGATGAAGATAACAGGATCTAGTTTATTTGTTACTGCCATGAAGAAAGAAGGAGTGGACACTATCTTTGCCTATCCGGGAGGATATGTGTTGGATCTGCTGGATGAACTTTATGATCATCCGGGGATTAATTTAGTTCTTCCCCGGCACGAGCAGGGGTTAATTCATGCAGCAGACGGATATGCAAGAGCGACAGGAAAAGTAGGCGTTTGCCTGGTTACAAGTGGCCCTGGTGCGACAAATCTGGTTACCGGTATTGCTAACGCCAATTATGACAGTGTACCTCTTGTCTGTTTTACAGGTCAGGTTCCGGCGAATCTAATCAGCAATGATGCATTTCAGGAAGTTGATATTGTCGGCATTACAAGAAATATAACGAAGCATTCTATAATGGTAAGAGATCGTAAAGATTTGGCGAGAATTATTAAGGAATCCTTTTATATAGCAAGATCAGGAAAGCCGGGTCCGGTTGTTGTGGATCTTCCGGCGGATGTAATGAGGGAACTTGGAGAAACTTCCTACCCGACAGAGGTGAATATCCGGGGATATAAACCAAGTCAGGGTGTACATATGGGGCAGCTTAAGAAAGCCCTGCAGCTTTTGAATAAAGCGAGACGGCCCGTATTTTTAATTGGCGGCGGTGTTAATATTGCAGGTGCGCAAAAAGAGTTGACTGAGCTTTGTGAGAAGATTAATGTTCCGGTTGTCACTTCCATTATGGGGAGAGGGGCAATTGGAACGAATCATCCACTGTATATTGGGAATATTGGTATGCATGGATGTTACGCAGGCAACCGGGCGGTGGATGAGTGTGACCTCCTCTTTACGATTGGATGTCGATTTAATGACCGTGTTACCGGCGATGTGAATCAATTCGCACCGAATGCGAAGATTGTTCATATTGACATTGAATCCGCAGCAATCTCCCGTAATATCAAAGTAGATATTCCAATCGTGGCGGATGCAAAAGAAGCCATTTTAAAGATTATCAAGCATACAAAGACGATGGATCATAGCGTCTGGGTGAATGAAATCAGAAACTGGAATGAGAAAGTTCCCCTTGACTCCCGTATTAAATATGGAGTGAATCCGCAAAAGATTATTGAGGCGGTGAATCAAGTATTTCGTGATGATGATACCATTATTACGACAGATGTAGGGCAGCATCAGATGTGGACAACCCAGTATATTGATTTGGATGAGAAACACAAGCTTATTACCTCTGGTGGCCTTGGAACGATGGGATTTGGACTTCCATCAGCCGTCGGAGCGGCTCTTGGATGTCCGGATAAGATGGTTGTATCCATATCAGGAGATGGCGGTTTCCAGATGAATATGCAAGAACTTGCCACAGCAGTTACCCAGCGGTTGCCGATGGTTGTGCTGGTACTCAATAACAACTATCTTGGAATGGTAAGGCAGATGCAGGAATTATTTAAAAATAAACGATATTCTCTCACTTGTCTGCGTTATCATAAAGAGTGCAAAGGCCGTTGTGGAACACCGGGACATGAATGTCCGCCGTATACACCGGATTTTGTTAAGATTGCAGCCGGTTACGGAATCTCAGGATTTCGGGTATTAGAGGACGAACAGATTGGTGCGACAA
>JAUNBT010000120.1:3093-9445 GCA_030526985.1 Lachnospiraceae bacterium
AAGCTGCAAGACGTAAGGCAATTGTAGAACAGGGACCAGTTTTAGTTGAATTTGCAGTAGGGCCTTATGAACTGGTACTTCCCATGATTCAGGGTGGCAAATCCTTTGATGATATTATTCTTTAACAGCATGAGGAGGAGACGACAATGCTAAAAAAACGGTGGATTTCCATGTATGTGGAGAACCGGATTGGTGTACTTGCCCGAATATCCGGCATGATGTCAGGCAAGTCATATAATATAGACAGTATTACGGTGGGAACGACAGAAGATCCTACGGTTTCCAGGATGACGATAGGATTGTTTTCTGATGAACCGACCTTTGAGCAGATAAAAAAACAGTTGAACCGCTGTGTGGAGACAATCAAGGTCATTGATATTACGGATGCACCGACTCATATGAAAGAACTTTTATTTATTCACATTAAAGAATGTTCTGAATTTGAAAAAGGCGAGATTTTCAGAGTGGCACAGGTCTTCGGAGCAAGACCGATTGATTATGGAATGGACAGTGTTTTGTTAGAATCTGTGAATACGGAGAGCAGGAATAACGATATTATAGATCTTTTGATGAAAAAGTTTAAAAATGTGGAAATTGTCCGTGGCGGTGTAGTCGCGATAGAATCTATTAGTATGAAAGATCGTTAGGGGGAGAATCATGATAGTAAAACCAAAAGTCAGAGAATTTATCTGTACAACAGCACATCCAGCCGGATGTGCCAAGAATGTCAGAATACAGATTGAAAAGATTGAAAAAGAAGGAATGCTTACAGACGGACCGAAAAAAGCATTGATTATCGGTGCGTCAACAGGATATGGATTGGCAACAAGAATTGTCACAGCTTTCGGCGCAAAGGCAGCAACCCTTGGTGTTATGTTTGAGCGTGAAGCACAGGGCAAAAGAACAGCAACTCCTGGGTGGTATAATACAAAAGCTTTTGAAAATGAAGCCAAAGCAGCTGGTATTTATGCGAAAACATTGAATGGGGATGCTTTTAGCAAACAGATAAAACAGGAAGTAATTGAGACGATTAAAGAAGATTTAGGTCAGGTTGACTTAGTCGTGTATTCTCTCGCAGCTCCGAAGCGTATGACGGAAGACGGGGTATTATATTCTTCTGTATTAAAAACAACAGGTGCTCCATTTACGAATAAGTCATTGAATTTAAAGGATAATACAATCAGCGAAAAAACGGTGGATTGTGCCAACGAAGATGAGATATTAAATACAGTGAAGGTTATGGGTGGAGAAGACTGGATGGATTGGATGGATGCACTAGTTGAAGCAGGTGTGCTTGCATCGAATGCAAAAACAGTTGCCTACTCTTATATTGGACCGGAACTGACCTACCCGATTTATAACCAGGGAACAATCGGACAGGCAAAAAAGCATTTGGCAAAAACAGCCAGAGATATAACAGAAAAATATGCGGATAAAGGAATCAAAGGTTACATCTCTGTGAATAAAGCGCTGGTGACACAGGCAAGTGCAGCAATCCCAATTGTACCGCTTTACATTGCAATTATGTATGATGTGATGAAAAAGCAGGGACTTCATGAGGGATGTTTAGAACAGATGGATCGACTGTTTAGAGAAAAAAATCTCATGGGAGAACCGAAGACAGATGAGTCTGGACTGATTCGTTTGGATGATTGGGAATTGAAAGAAGAAGTACAGACAGAGATTATGCGCCGCTACGGAATTGTAGATTCCGATAATGTAAAAGAACTTGCAGACATTGAAGGATACTGGGAAGACTTTTATCAAATGTTTGGATTCTTAGTGGATGGAGTCGATTACGAGGCGGACGTAGAGGTTTAGGCTATGAGATATGATGGAATGGTATACCGGCCTCCCAGTGAGGCCAGGAGCCTGATTGTGCAGCTGACAGTGGGATGTGCCCACAATAGCTGCCGCTTTTGTACCATGTATAAAGATAAGAAATTTTATATCCGTAATGTGGAAGAAGTGATTGAGGACTTTCGAACTGCCAGGGAGTATTATGGACCGGGCGTCCGAAAGATATTTTTGGCAGACGGGGATGCTCTGTGTGTGCCAACGGAGAAGCTTATGGTTGTATTAAAGGCAGCTTTTTCTTTGTTTCCTGACTTGGAGAGAGTGACAGCTTATGCAACAGCAGGTGATGTACTTCGAAAAACACCGGAGGAATTGAAAGCGCTTCAGGAAGCCGGACTTTTTATGGTTTATCAGGGATACGAATCCGGCAGCAATCAGGTGCTGTTGGATGTAGGGAAAAAGTTTACGAAAGAACAGATGATAGAATCTGGCAGAAAGTTGAAAGAATCCGGGATTTTATCTTCCGTCACTTTAATATCCGGTCTTGGTGGAACAGAGCGGTTGAAAGAACATGCGGTGGAATCCGCAGCATTGATTTCGGCTGTAAAGCCGGAATATGTAAGCTTTTTAACACTTTATCTAGAGCCGGAAGCGGATATGAGAAAAGAAGTGAATGAGGGAAGATTTCATTTTCTTACACCGGATCAGGTTGTGGAGGAGATGGAATTGTTCTTAGAACATGTGGATTCAGAAGGGACGATTTTCAGGTCAAATCATGCCTCAAATTATGTTCCACTGAAAGGCACGCTGAATAAAGATATTCCCCTTATGAGAAAACAATTAGAGCAGATCAAAGAAATGCAATATTATCGAAGTGAATCGAGCAGAGCTTTATAGTATGGTCAGAATCGAGATACAGAACCTGAATCAATTGAATATTGAAGAAATCGATGTAGGAAGCTGGGTGGGAGCAGAATGCAGAAAGAAGATGAAGCGGCTGAAACGGGAAAAGGATAAGAAAGCAGCTTTTGCCGGAGAATATCTTTTTAGTAAGGGGATTCTTTTTCTTAAGGAGGCGGATGCACTCCCAAAACAGCTTTTTACACAGGAAGAAGAGATTCCGCCTGTTCCATACGAACGGAATCAGTATGGTGCACCCTATTTACCGGGAGGAGGACTTTATTTTAATTGGTCTCATTCCGGTGATTATGCGGCTTGTGTGATTGCAGATTGTCCGGTTGGCATCGATATTCAAAAAAAACAAAAGTTTCGCCTGGCAGTAGCCAAACGATATTATCCGGAAAGAATTGTGAAAGGATTGAGCAGTTTACCGGGGGATGAGCAGGAGAAGCTTTTTTTTCGTTATTGGACTTTATGGGAAGCCTGTTTAAAAGCAAGGGGAACCGGTTTTTATGAAAATGTGCGTCCCCTTCCGTTATATAGCGAAAATTTACCTGATTGTGGAAAGATTTATGTGAAGGAGAAGGAAATCTGGCACTATCACTTTTTATCTTCTATAGAAGAATATGATATTCCAGGATATGAATGCTGCCTGGTATCAAGGGAGAAAACAGGGGAGGAAGTATTTATACTTTGACGTGTTATGGGTTTTGTGCTAAAATAATTTAGCAGTGCAACGTGAAAAAACGAAACTAAGGGAGGAAATTAGTATGAAAAAAATAACTGCACTTGTACTTACGCTTGTGATGGCATTGTCCATGACAGCCTGTGGTACATCCAATAGTGGGACAGAAGATGGAACGACAGCAGCTGCAGAGGGCAGCACGGACGGTAAAACATATAAAATCGGAGCTATTCAGTACACAGAGCATCCGGCACTTGATTTAGCTTACGATGGATTTGTAAAAGCATTGGCAGACAAAGGTCTTGTAGAGGGAGAAAATCTTGAGATTGATTTCCAGAATGCACAGGCAGATGTGTCCAACTGTGAGACGATTGCAACCAAATTCGTAAATGATGGGAATGATTTATTATTTGCCATTGCAACACCAGCAGCTCAGGCATTAGCTGGAAAGACAACGGATATTCCGATTCTTTGTACAGCCGTAACAGATCCCCAGTCAGCAGGACTTGTGAATGACAATGAGAATCCTGGAACGAATGTATCCGGTACTTCTGATTTAACACCGGTTGCAGAGCAGATTAATCTGTTAAAACAGATTCTTCCAGATGCAAAGAAGATTGCAATCATGTACTGTTCTTCTGAAGATAACTCTATTTTCCAGGCAGACATGGCAAAAGAGGCATGTAAGGATGTTGGTTTAGAATATGAGGATGCAACTGTATCTGAATCCAATCAGATTCAGCAGGTTACAGAGTCCTTAATTGGCAAAGTAGATGCAATCTACATTCCAACAGATAACCTGTTAGCAGAAGGTATGGCAACAGTAGCACAGGTGGCGAATGCAAATAACCTGCCATGTGTTGTTGGAGAAGAAGGAATGTGTGAGAATGGTGGAATCGGTACTTACAGTATCAGCTATGAAGCATTGGGCTATATGGCAGGAGAACAGGCTGCTTCTATTTTATTAGATGGAGCAGATGTTAGTACAATGCCAATAGGATATTGTTCTGTAGATGATTGTGAGATGATTGTCAACACAACCGCAGCAAAAGATCTTGGAATTGAGATTCCTCAGGATGTTTTAGATCAGGCAACTACAGTAGAGTAAAAGACGACAGATAACGGCAAGATCTGATTGGAGGATAAGATGGGAATTTTACTGGCAATACAGGGAGCCATCAGTCAGGGAATCCTGTGGGGCATTATGGCCTTAGGCGTTTACGTTACATTTCGGGTAATTGATATCGCCGATCTGACTGTAGATGGTAGTTTTGCGTTGGGCGGTGCAATCTGTGCAACGATGATAACGAAGGGCATGAACCCTTGGCTTTCATTACTGGTAGCCATGGCTGCCGGTGTTATTTCCGGAGTGGTAACAGGATTTTTATATACAAAATGTGAGATACCGGCTATTTTAGCTGGTATCTTAACACAGATTGGACTGTATTCGATAAACCTGCGGATTATGGGAAGATCGAATACACCGCTTTTAAAGCTCGGTACCATATTTAAAAATATTTCAGAGCCGACAGGCATCGATCTTTCCTGGGTCACTATGGTAGTGGGAATTATTTTTACTGCGGTAGTGATCGCGGCACTGTATTGGTTCTTTGGAACTGAGATTGGTTCTGCAGTCCGGGCAACGGGAAACAATGAAAACATGGTTCGTTCTCTGGGAATGAATACAAATACGACAAAGACATTAGGTCTTATGCTTGGAAATGGATTGATTGGTCTTTCCGGTGCATTGGTTACCCAGAGTCAGGGATATGCCGATGTTAAGATGGGAACTGGTGCAATTGTAATTGGACTTGCTTCTATTATTATTGGTGAGGTCATTTTCGGACAGGGACATAGTTTTATTGTAAAGCTGTTTTCTATTGCAGTTGGTTCTATCATTTATCGAATCATTGTAGCGATTGTCCTGCAGCTTGGTCTCAATACGGACGATTTGAAACTTTTGACAGCGCTGTTGGTAGGAGTTGCACTTTCTATTCCGGTGATGATGGAGAGAAGAAAACAAAAACAAAGTTATCGTGCTTCTCTTGGAAAGGGGGATCAGAATGCTGACAATTAGTAATGTAAGCAAAACTTTTAACCCTGGAACGATTAATGAGAAAAAAGCACTGAAGAATATTAATCTGGTGCTGGAACCGGGAGATTTTGTAACAGTTATCGGCGGTAATGGAGCAGGAAAGTCTACAATGCTCAATCTGATTGCAGGAGTTTATCCGATTGATTCCGGGAAAATTGTTGTGGGCGATTTGGATATCTCTTTAATGCCGGAATACAAACGGGCAAGATTATTTGGCCGGGTGTTCCAGGACCCGATGATGGGAACGGCGTCTGGTATGGAGATTCAGGAGAATCTTGCCATGGCAAAGCGTCGGGGAAAGAATCGTGGTCTAAAGATTGGCATCACAAAGAAAGAAAAAAAGGAATTCAAAACGGCAGTTGAGCGGCTTGGACTAGGTCTTGAAGACCGAATGACCGCGAAGGTTGGACTGTTATCCGGTGGACAACGACAGGCACTTACCCTGTTGATGGCAACGATACAAAAGCCGGAGCTGCTTTTGTTAGATGAGCATACAGCGGCTTTAGATCCGCGTACCGCAAAGAAAGTACTTGAACTTACCCAGGAAATCATTGAGGAGCAGGAATTAACTGCATTGATGGTAACTCATAACATGAAAGATGCAATCCAGATTGGAAACCGTCTCATTATGATGCATGAGGGCCGGATTATCTATGATGTAAAGGGAGAAGAGAAGAAGAGTCTTCACGTATCAGATCTTCTCAAAAAATTTGAACAGGTCAGCGGTGAAGAATTTGCCAATGACAGAATGTTATTGTCTTAGAATAAACATAACTATTCTGGGCTAATCCCGAATAGTTACAAACAGAGTGCTGCATTGCAAAAAATAAAATTGACAGACAGATCATGTATTTAGAGAAGGATGCGGCTGTCTT
>JAUNBT010000005.1:0-14083 GCA_030526985.1 Lachnospiraceae bacterium
TTTCTTAAAAAACAGTAATTATTCCATAAAAAAAGAGAGCATCCAGATGATACCAGATTGCTCTCTCGTTTTTTATCTCATGCTATTATATGACCCATTGGAATCATACGCTTTTTCACTTCATTACGCTTTCGCAGTTTGTTACGCATGCACAATTCCTTATGCTTTCGCTACCGTCTTCAAATAGCTTACAACTTCTTCTTCTGTAGCAAAGGTAAGAACCTTGTCCGCAACTTCTTTTGCCTCTTCTAATGTCCACTGGGACATAACCTTGCGGGTTGCTAAAATTGACGTCGGTGTTACGCTGAATTCGTCTAATCCCCATGCAAGAAGAACCGGTACTAACATCGGATCTGCTGCGGCTTCTCCGCACATTCCTACCATAATGCCTTCTTTTTTACCGCACTCAATAATTCTCTTGATTGAGCGGAGAACGGCTGGCTGGAATGCAGAGTAAAGGTAAGCTACTTTTGCATTGCCCCGGTCAACTGCCATCGTATAACCTGTCAAATCGTTCGTTCCAATACTGAAGAAATCAGCTTCCTTTGCAAGAAGATCTGCAATTACACTGGAGGCTGCTGTCTCAGTCATAATACCAACTTTAATCTCTTTATCATAAGCGATGCCTTCGGCATCTAATTCTTTCTTGAGGTCAGCTACCATAGCCTTCACTTCTCTAATCTCATCCACACAGGTAACAAGTGGAACCATAATGCGGATATTGCCAAATGCACTGGCACGAAGCAATGCACGAAGCTGTGGCTTATAGATATCTTCCTTGCGGTCTAAGCAGAAACGAACCGCTCTGTATCCTAAGAAAGGATTCTCCTCTGTCTCAAGGCCAAGGTAAGGAATCGCCTTATCTCCACCAATATCAAGGGTACGGATAATGACTGGTTTGCCTTTTAAAATCTCAGCGGCTTTCTTATATGCTTCAAACTGCTCTTCTTCTGTCGGAATGCTTGTGGCATCCATAAACAAAAATTCTGTTCGGAACAGTCCAACGCCTTCTCCGTCGCACTCGACAACTTTAACGGCATCATCCGGTTTTCCAATATTACCAACTAACTCAACCTGCTCACCGCTGGCCATCTGGCTCTTCTTACCAATAAAATCAGCAAGGGCTTTCTTCTCTTCTAAATATTTCTCGCGCTTTGCAGTATATGCTGTAATCTCTTCTTCTGTCGGTGCAAGAATCACTTCTCCCTCTGTACCATCCACGATGACCGTCTGTCCATTCTCAACAGAACTTACAATACTGTCAATACTGAGCACTGCTGGAATCTCAAGTGCTCTTGCAAGAATTGCAGAATGGGAAGTCTTTCCTCCAACCTCTGTCATAATCCCCACGACATTGTTGTTGTTAATTCCCGCTGTCATAGATGGTGTCAAATCAGTCGCAACAAGTACGGTACCAGCCGGCACGGCACTGATATCCACTTCCTCTACTCCTAAAAGAATCTTTAACATTCTTGTCTTAATATCAGCTACATCCGTAGCTCTCTGCTGGAACATCTCGTCTTCAATAGAAGAAAACATCTGAATAAACATATCGCAGACCTGATCTAAGGCTGCTTCTGCGTTAATCTTCTCATTCTCAATCGCTGCTTCAATCTGGCTAATCATCTCCGGATCCTGCATCATAAGAATATGACCTTCTAAAATCTCTGCTTCCTTCTCACCGATTCGTTCCTTCATATCATCTGCCATGGCCTGTGTCTTCTCCATAAAGGTATCCACTGCCTCTGACAAACGCTTCTTCTCTGCTTCTACATCACTGATTGTTACTTTCTGAAAATCCAACGATGCCTCTTTAATAATAACTACCTGTCCAATCCCGTAACCCTGTGATGCACCTACACCTTTTGCCATCATTTTCACTCCATTCCTTTGCCCACTGGAATCCAGTGAAATTATTCTCCTAAACCTGATTCAATTAATTCAATTGCTGTCTTTAATGCTTCTTCTTCATCTACACCTTCGCACTCGATCTCGATCTCAGCACCGCATTTGATACATGCACCGATGATATTAAGAAGGCTCTTTCCATTGGTCTTTGTTCCGTTGAAAACAATATTGATATTGCTGTCAAACTTTGTCATTGCCTTCGCAAATACTCCTGCTGGTCTCATGTGTAATCCCTGTGGGTTTTTAACTGTAATTTTTTGTGATACCATAATCTCATTCTCCTTTTTTTGTGTGTAATCGCCCGGTCTTGTATCTACTGTTCCTTTCTCCTTTGATGGATCTGTCTGTCATAGCAATCCCTGGTAAGTATTATATCCATCCTGCGAAAAAATAGCAAAAAAATAACCTAAATTCAAAGCACAGGCCCTGCCTGTGTCCACAAATCTAGGTCTTGCCTGCCGAACAGTAACAATCCGTCTCTATTAATAGCGTGTCTATATAATAGCATATACTCTTTTATTTGTCAATTCTATTTCCGTTTTTTTGTATAGGAAAAAATCAGCAATATTCTTTTTTCTGGCAATTTTCACTAATGATATTTCTAATCTTTTCCTATTATTCTGTTTTTATTTTTCTCTGACTGAAAAAAATTTCACGGTCTTTATTCCTCGACTTCCATCCTGATTCGCTGTATGTAGATAGTAAGGTACATAATCTCATCATCTGGAAGATCAATTCCGGTATCGGACTTGATAAAATCCAGAATATAGGAAACACATTCCCATGCTTCCCGATATTTGTGGGACACCTGACGGTAAAAATCATCTTCCTGCCACTCGCCAAAGTTCTTCTCCTCATAGAGCCGTCTTCCCAAATAATTCAGATGATTTAAAAACCGCTCATAGGTCGTCGGGGTTGCTTCCCTCAGAGAAATATTGCTTCTTTGTTCTACGATAGCCAGTACTTTATCTGTAAATTCCCGAACCAAATCTCTCCTCTGTTCTCCGTGGAGACGCAAATTCACCAGGTGAATCGCAATGAATCCCGCTTCATCCCGAGGAAGAATGACACCTAACTGCTCCTTGACCATATTCAGTGCCTGATTGGCCAGCGCAAATTCTCCTGGGTAAGAATTCATCGTATCCAACAAAAGCTCATTCTTAATTGTGCGGCCTTCTTTCACCCGCTTACATGCCTCAAAAATATGGTATGCAATTGCCACATAGATTCCATAATTAATCGATATGCCGAATTGTTCTCCAATACAAGCCATAAAATCACTGGTCACCTGCATATATTCTGTAGGAATCTGTTCAAATAGACGGTCGACACCGCCAAAAGACTCCTGCTTGTCTAAAGAAAAACGCTTCTCCACGTCCTTTTCATTCACAATATCTCTGGTTTTCTTTCGAAAACCAATCCCTTTCCCCATCAAAATATGTTCCTGTCCGACATCATCATCCGCCAGCACTACATTATTATTGATTACTCTAAGAATCCGCATCTTATCTCACCCTGCCTGTCTTTTGTACCCGCCCTTTTTGCATCTGCCTTTTGTACCTGTTCAGAGCCAGGCGGACTACTGGCGGCTCTCCAAAAACTCCATCTCCTTTATGCCATCCGCATCATCCGGATAACTTTCCACATATGCTTTTGCTTTCTCATAAGCTGTGCTATAGTCCTGCTGTTTTTCATAAATTGCAATCTCAGAAAAAAGAAGTTGTCTCACCGTATCTTCATCTTCCAAATCCTGATGTTTAGAGATTAAAGAAAGTGCCTGGTCATACTCCTCTGTCGTAATGTATACATTACAAAGATTCAGCAAAAATTCTCCATCTTTGGTCTTCTCATAGGCTGTCTTATAAACATCCACCGCCTGGTCATACTCTTTGGCCTGCATATAACAGTATCCCTTTAAGACATAGTTCATGGATTCCTTCTCATTCTCTTTGATATATTCATCGTAAATGGCAATTGCCTTGTCATATTCCTCCAAATTCATATAAGCCTCTGCCTGATAATAGGAAAATTCCTCCTCCAGACTTCCGCTAAAAAGGCTGTGATGTTCTTTTGCCTCCTCAAAAAGCTGAATCGCCTTCTGATAATCCTGCTCTTCAAAATACACAGATGCATCCGCAAAAAGGCCCGTCTGCTGACTCCTCTCATATCCCTGATAACCCAAAAATCCTGCTGCAAGCAAAATCAATATTACAAACATTGCTATCAATTTCTTCATTCTATTAACCTCATATTTTTGTATTTATTATAATTATACTCAGATAAAGAAAGAATTACAAGGGCCAGAACATCAAAATGTGTTCTGACCCCTGCTCATAGACAGTTTTCCTGTCTTTTTCTCTTTTTTAAATTAATTTCTTATTTGAAATATTTTACACCGGACTCAAAGATTTTTTGATCCTGATTCAGGTATACATTTTTCGCAACATGTTTGCCAATACGTTCTGAATGGGCCATCTTTCCTAAGACTCTTCCGTCCGGACTTAAGATGCCCTCGATTGCATAGTAAGAACCATTCGGGTTGTATCGCTCATCCATCGTTGGATTGCCATTCGGGTCTGCATACTGAGTTGCAACCTGGCCATTCTCGAAGAGTTTTTTAATGCATTCCTCGCTCGCTACGAAACGTCCCTCTCCATGGGAAGCCGGGATTCCGTACACATCTCCTACTGTTGTACCAAGAAGCCATGGGGATTTGTTCGTCACGACTGTAGTATAAACGGTCTTTGAAACATGTCGTCCAATGCTGTTCATGGTAAGAGTCGGAGAATCTGCACTCTGCTCTTTGATTTCGCCGTAAGGCACCAGACCCAGCTTAATCAGTGCCTGGAAACCGTTACAGATTCCAAGAGCAAGTCCGTCTCTCTCATTGAGAAGCTTCATAACAGCCTCTTTGAGTTTCTCATTCCGGAATGCCGTCGCAAAGAATTTTGCGGAACCTTCCGGTTCGTCACCAGCGGAAAATCCACCTGGGAACATAATAATCTGAGATTCATTGATTGCTTTTTCAAAAGCATCGACGGAGTCACGGATATCCTGCTCATTTAAATTACAAAATACTTTTGTTATAACCTCGGCACCTGCTTTTTCAAAAGCGCGGGCGGAATCATACTCACAGTTCGTTCCCGGGAAGACCGGAATAAATACCTTCGGTACTGCAACCCGGTTCTTCGCAACCATGATGCCGGCCTGACGATAAATCGGAGTATCCAACTCCTCTGTTTTTGCGCCTGTATGGGTTGGGAATACTTTTTCAAGCGGCTCTTTCCATGCGTCATATAACTCTTCCACATCGATTACCGTATCTTTGTACTCTACAACCGGCTCTTTGATGACTTCACCGATGAACATACTTGGAATCTCAATGTTTTTAATATTCTTTGGTTTTACTTCGGCAACAATAGCACCATAGGCCTTCGCAGTCAAATGCTCTACCCTTAAGTCCTCATCCAGACGAACACCAAGATTATTTCCGAAGCACATCTTTGCAAGTGCTTCTAAGGTTCCACCGAATCCAACCGCATAGGCTGACTCAATATAACCTTTCTTCATCATTTTGTGTACCTGTTTGTAGGTCTTCATGGCATCTTCATAAACTGGTTTGCCATATTTATCATAAGGAATACAGAAACGTACCACTTTATTATCTGCTTTCTTAAATTCCGGTGTTACAATATTTTCTGCTTTTGTCACATCGACAGCAAAGGATACCAGAGTCGGTGGTACGTCAATATCATTAAAGGATCCGGACATAGAATCTTTTCCACCAATGGATGGAAGACCAAATCCCATCTGGGCATCGTATGCACCTAAAAGTGCTGCAAATGGAAGTCCCCAACGTTTTGGATCTTCTCCCAGGCGCTCAAAATATTCCTGGAAAGTGAAACGAATCTTCTTATAATCGCCGCCGCTTGCCACAATTTTTGCAATAGAAAGAAGGACTGCATAAATTGCACCATGGTATGGACTCCAGCTGGATAAGTATGGGTCAAAGCCATAGCTCATCATCGTAACACTGTCTGCTTCTCCTTTTAACGTTGGAATCTTAGCAACCATCGTCTGAATCGGAGTGGACTGATATTTTCCGCCAAATGGCATCGTTACCGTTCCTGCTCCAATAGAGCTGTCGAACATCTCTACTAATCCCTGTTTGGAGCAGACATTCAAATCTTTCATGGTCTCGAACCAGATTTCTTTTAAATCCCCGTCTTTTTCTGCTTCTTCAAAATAATCTGCTTTTTCATCCGGCATCGGAACAACAACATCTGTCTCCTGATGAGCGCCGTTGGTATCTAAAAAGGCACGGGAAATATTGACAATCTCTTTTCCTCTCCAAGACATAATAAGGCGTTTTTCCTCTGTCACAGTGGCAACGGCTACCGCCTCTAAATTCTCTTCCTTTGTGTATTCCATGAACTGTTCTACATCCTTTGGAGAAATGACAACTGCCATACGCTCCTGAGATTCAGAAATTGCAAGCTCTGTTCCATCTAATCCTGCGTATTTTTTTGGTACTTTATCCAAATCAATGACAAGTCCATCTGCCAACTCACCGATGGCTACAGAAACTCCGCCGGCACCAAAGTCATTACACTTTTTAATCAGACGGCTTACCTCCGGCCGGCGGAACAGACGCTGAATCTTACGCTCTGTCGGCGGATTACCTTTCTGAACCTCAGCACCACAGGTATCGATTGACTGCTCTGTGTGGGCTTTGGAGGAACCAGTTGCACCACCACAGCCGTCTCGTCCGGTTCTTCCACCGAGAAGAATGATAATATCTCCCGGATCAGAAGTCTCGCGGATTACATTCGCTCTTGGAGCAGCACCCATAACAGCACCAATCTCCATACGCTTTGCCACATAATTCGGATGATAAATCTCATCAACCAGACCTGTTGCAAGTCCAATCTGGTTTCCATAGGAGCTGTATCCGTCTGCGGCACCGGTCGTAAGCTTCTTTTGTGGCAGTTTGCCCTTCAATGTCTCTGACAAAGGTACGGTCGGATCTGCGGCACCAGTCACACGCATTGCCTGATATACATAAGAACGTCCGGAAAGCGGGTCACGGATTGCACCGCCAAGACAGGTTGCTGCACCACCAAATGGTTCAATCTCTGTCGGATGATTGTGTGTCTCATTTTTGAAACTGATAAGCCACTCTTCTGTCTCGCCATCGATTTCAACCGGAACAACAATACTGCAGGCATTAATCTCTTCCGATTCTTCCATGTCATTCAACTTGCCATCCATCTTAAGCTTCTTCATCGCCAGAAGTGCTACATCCATCAAACAGACAAACTTATCTTTTCTTCCGGAATATACACTCTGTCTGTCCTCTAAATACTGTTTGTATGTCTTTTCAATGGCATTCTTATAAAAACCGGGTTCAAAAGTTACATTCTTTAACTCGGTAGAAAAGGTAGTATGACGGCAGTGATCGGACCAGTATGTATCTAACACACGGATCTCTGTCATCGATGGCTCTCTCTTCTCTTCTTCCTGATAATATTTTTTAATATGAAGGAAATCTTTCAATGTCATGGCAAGTCCTAAAGAATCATATAATTCCTTGAAGGCATCCTCCGCCATAGACGTAAATCCTTCTAAAATCTTAACATCTTCCGGTTCCTCGAACTGGGTAATCAAAGTTTCCGGCTTTACTTCGTCAGTTTCTCTTGAATCCACCGGATTGATGCAATATTCTTTGATTCGTCCAAATTCTTCTTCCGAAACAGTTCCCTCTAAAACATAAGTGACAGCGGAACGGATCACCGGCTCTTCTGTCTCAGCCAGCAATTTCACACATTGCTCAGCAGAATCTGCTCTCTGGTCAAACTGTCCCGGCAGAAATTCTACAGAAAATACCCGGCTGTTTTCTGTTACCGGAAATTCCTCTTCATAATAATCATCCACTGGCGGCTCTGAAAAAACAGTTACCAATGCTTTGTTCATTGTTTCCTCAGAAACGTTCTCTACATCATAGCGGATTAAAATACGCACATTGTCCACAGAATTAATGGCAAGATATGTTTTGATCTCTTCTAGTAATTCTTTGGCCTTTACTGCATAATCAGCCTTTTTTTCCACATAAATTCTTTTTACGCTGCTCATGACAACCTCCATTTGTTTTTCTAACAACTGTACATGGATAATAATAGCATATATTTTTCTTATGGGAAAGGAGAAAATATGCTATAAATATTTTAACCATGCAATCTTTTTATTATTCTAAATGCTACTGAATTCTGGTAAATCAACGGACTTTTTTGGGAAAAGAACACAATTCCGTCGGTGGGTGCCTTAATCTTTGACAAAATTTTACCCTCATAAGGGTCTGTCACCACTGCTAACGTCCGTCCCCGGTGGACTTCTTCATTCAGTCCAACCTTCGGTTTAAAAAACCCGGCTGCATCACTTTTTACTGCTGCCAAATCCTGTTCCTTCATGACACTGGCGATGTAACCATTATGACATTGGTAACGGATAATTCCCATTCTGGTCAGAAAACGCAGTACAGAAACGACCGCCATCTGTGCTTGTTCCTCATCCACTTCCTCTGTGGCGCCGGTATATATGGAAAACGCATCCGTCTTTTTCATCTGCCAGTTATAATTTAATGTCCTCCGGTCGAAAGGTCTCGGCTGGCCTGTCACCACATAGGGCAGTCCAAAAAGATTGGCAAGACTGGTGCTTTCTAATCCGGTCTCCATCATACGGACATGGGGAATGAATGCGCCTGTCTCATAAAAAGATGCAAACTGAATTCCATAACGGAATCCTGTCGCTGCTTCCATCACCGCTGCTGCCACACGGCTTGGCGGTTCTCCCTTCGGATTTCCTGGAAACTCCCGGTTAATATCTGCCTGTTCTCCAATCCAGAATTTCTTTCCTGCATTCATGGACAGATAATTGACCGATGGAATTATAAGAATCTCATTATCCCCTAAAATGCCCTTCTGCCGCTCAATCTTTTCTAAAGCCATCACAAGCTGGGAACAGATATAAAGCTGTTGGATTTCATTTCCCCGCATTGCACCAACAATACAGGCGGCTTTTTCGGACGCCCCTTTTTTCCCAAAACGGTATCCGACCATCTCAAATTCATCCCGAAACCCAGAATCCATCTGGTATAATACTTCTCTAGTCATGACTTCCTCCTACAATTCTGGCAATCATCGCTCCCTCTCGTACCGATGGATATCGTCTGAGGGTGAATATCATTCCATCCATCGGTGCTGTAATCTCCTCGATGACTGCTCCCAAAATAGGTTTTGCAATCACCCCAATCAAATCCCCTTTCTTCACCTGGGAAAATAAAGATACCGCCGGAATAAAAAGTCCCGTACTGTCACAGTTAATAAATTCCACTCTATCATCTACCCAGATATCCGGTTCCGTTGTAATATCCGCTTTTCCACTCCATACCCCGAGACATTTCATCGTATTGAAAATTCCATCTACTATTTTATTGCAGAGTACGTCATCGGTCTCCATCCGGATTCCGGATTCAATGACTAATGCCGGCACACCCCGTTCATTCAACGCATAGGCAAGGCTCCCTTCCTTTACCACATTGGAAGGATGAACCCATACAGCCTCCAGATTTAAACTTTTTGCATACTCCATGGTCTTTTCGTTAGAACCATCATTCACTCTCACATGAGGAGCTTCTTTCACATGCATATTATTGGCATGAATATCCAGACAAAGATTGGCATCGGCTAACTCTTCCACAATGCTGTGAGCCATATCATCGATCATACCTCCATCCGGACTTCCCGGAAACATCGTATTTAAATCAAAATCAAAAGTGGGAAAACCTCTGTTATAAGTATCTAATCCCATCGGATTCAAGGCAGGATAAATATCCACGATGCCGGTAAGCCGGTCATATTCTGCCTTTATTCTGCGGATCAACTCATAGCAGATATATTGTCCACCCATCTCATCCCCGTGAATTCCCGTCACAATACACAACCGCTTTCCCTGTTCTAAAGGTCCATCCGGCATCAGTCGGTTTTTCTTAATTCGAAGTACTTCCCCTACTGGCAAAGCCATAGACATCACTGTCTCTATCATTTCTATCCCACTTCCTTTCTATAATATAGAAAAAAAGAGCCGCTGCAATGTTACATGCATCCGGCCCTTATGTATTTATCCATTCTCAGGCCTTTGCCGGCCTCTTTGCCCCACTCTTTTTTGAATTCTTTTCATAAAATGCAAATTTTAAAAGGATTGGTGTGATCAAAGTGGTTACTACAACCATAATGACCATCGGTGAAAAATACTTGGCATCCATCAGATTCACCTTCATACCCTTATTGGCAACAATCAGGGCAACCTCACCTCTGCACACCATACCCATACCAATCTGCAATGCTTCCCGATTGGTATATTTCATAACTTTGGCACCAATTCCACAGCCAATGATCTTCGTCAAAACTGCTGCAATACTGATTACCACCGTCAGTATAATAATCTCCGGTGTCATGCCATCCACAGTAACCTTCAAACCTATACTAGCAAAAAATACAGGTGTAATCAGCATGTAGGATACGACTTCGACCTTAGAATGTATATAATCACTCTGGCTTAAGTTACATAAAAATACACCGGCAATATACGCTCCCGTAATATCTGCAATTCCGAACATCTCGGAACAATAGGCAAGGACAAGACAGTAGGCAAATGCCAACACAGGAATTCTCCGCTTTCTTGCCTCGTTTCTTGGCATAAGCCAGATAAAGAAACGATATGCAATCAAACCTGTCACACCGGCTAAGACAAAGAACAGTGCCATCTTAATCAGTACGAATACAATACTTCCTAAATCTACATTTCCGCTTCCACCGATACTCGTAATCAGTGAGAGCAAAACGATACCTAAAATATCATCAATAATTGCGGCACCAAGAATTGCCGTTCCGGCTTTTCCCTTCAGCTTTCCCATCTCCTGTAAGGTATCTACTGTAATACTTACGGACGTCGCTGTGAGAATCGTTCCGGCAAAAATCGCCTGCATTACATTCTTCTCGAAAATGTACATAATCACGCCGCCTGTTATTAAAGGAACCAATACACCTAATAAGGCGATTATAAAGGCTGCAAGACCACATTTTTTCAATTCGTTCAAATCAGTCTCCAGTCCTGCCTCGAACATCAGCACAATAACACCCAGCTCTGCTAAATTCGTGAGTGTCTCAGAGGGCTGTACAATATTCAACAATACCGGACCTAAAATGATACCTGCAAGCAGTGACCCGACCACCGCAGGAAGGTTCACTCTCTTAGAAAATAAACTTAATACCTTCGTTGCTGCTAAAATAATTGCGATATCGAGCAGATATTCATATTCTGCCATCTTACCCATCTCCTTCTTACATCTTATCCTGCTTTCTTATAAGACCGGAGCAGATCTGCTCATATGACCAAGGTGTCCCGGTTTCTCAGCTTTTTGTATTATAGTCTTATGTTTTCCATGCGTCAAGCGAAAAAACCACCAATTTTTTTCAATAAATTCCTTTTTTTCGTATTAAATTTTAGTAACTGTTTGAATCCCAGCCTAAAACCTTACTCAGCAAGAATTTTTTTCATCTCCTGTAAGGCACCATCTTTCCAATGGGGTGCCGCAATATATTTTGCAACTTTCTTTACTTCCTGTCTTGCATTTCCAATGGCAAAGCTTGCACCTGCTTCCATTAACATCTCGATATCATTCAAATTATCTCCGAATGCCATCGTCTCTTCTTTCTTAATCTGATACATCTCCTGAACAGCCTTTAGCGCTCTTCCTTTATTCGATCCTGTCCTGATACAATCCAAAAAGCACTCACCTGCAAATGCAGTTTTTACTCTGTCCTGCCATTTGGGAAGAAAAGCTTTTCCCATAATGCCTTCCATATTCTCCGGACAATAGATGGAAAGCTTAATACAGCCTTCCTCCACCTGAGCCAAATCCGGCACCTGTTTAAATTTGTAATGGTAATCATCCCGAAGCATTCTGTGAAATCCCGGATTACCGGATTCAATATAGGTCATCTCTTTTGTATCGTACATTAAAATAGCCGATGGGATCTGTCTTGCATCCTCTATAATTCCCTGTACTGTATCCGGCTCCATATGGTCAATAAAAGCATCTTTTCCATTACAGGTAACATAAGTTCCATTGCTGCACAAAAATAACATATCCTTTTTTACCGGCTCAAACATATGGGCAATGCTGGCATACTGGCGGCCACTGGCTACGCCAAAAATGACTCCCTTTTCTTTCAAAGCCTCAATTACCTCATAATATTCCGGATTCAATCCGGCTCCGCCTTCTTCTACTAAAGTTCCATCCACATCTGTTACCAAAAGTCTAATCATGTTGTCCTCCTATTTGACAGTGAATATAATTATATTGATAGCCCACATACCAGGTCTTTACTCCCGATACTTCGGACTTTGTCATCAAAACTTTTCTTTTAAAATAAAGGGGTACGGAAGGAACCTGCTTCATCAAATCCTCTTCTGCTTCCAAAAATGCTTCGATTCTTTCCTTTCCCGTCTTTTTGTCCGCCTTTTTTACCTTTTTATCAAAATCCTTCGAGGAAAACCCTCCTTGATTATAAGGTGAGTCAGAAAGCCAATTTTCCAGATAAGCCATTGGATCATCATAATCCGGCAGCCATCTGCTCAAAATAAGATCAAAGTCCCCGGATGCCTCTCTAGAAATCCTCTCATCGTCTGTAACCGTCACGATTTTCACCTTAATTCCCAGTGTTTCTTCCCAACTCTCTTTTAGAAAGGCGGCAATTTTTTGCTGTTGGTCCTGATCAGAACAAACCAGCTCAAGCTTCCACTTTTTCTTTCCGCCCAGTTTCTTTTTTGCTTTTTCCATTGCTTTTTGAGCCTTTTTCACATCAATTCCGGATGTCCCTGCAAAAAGGTCCTCTGTCTTAAGACCTTCCTTACCCGCTGAATCTGTATCGAAAAGCCCAGGGAATACCACGCTGTCTGTAGCATAATAGATACCGTCGCTTACTACTTTTGTCAACGCTTGTTGGTCCACGGAATAAAACAGAGCTTTACGGAAATTCAAATTCGCCAGTTTTTTATTCTTCATATTCATTCGCACCATCACAAGTTGTCCGTCATTGTAGAGTGTCTCATTCTCTTCCTCTTCACCAGAGAGGAAATTGGTTGTAACCAGATTCGTCTCTCCCCGCTCATAAGCCTCCACTGCATCTTTGATTGAATCTTCCTTTGTGATGACCACCTTTTGCAGTTCCACATGATCTGCATCCCAGTAATAGTCATTCTTTGTGAGAACAATTCGATCCTCCTCCCATTCTGAGACAAGAAATGGGCCATTCGTCCATAAATATTCCTTCTTTGTTCCAAAATGCTCCTCTTCTTTTAAAGCTTCTTCTGGAATAGGAGTAAACTGAACCTGGGAAAGAATGCTTAAAAAGCTGTCCGTCTTATGTTCTAACTGAATTTCAATCTCCGTCCCACTCACCGCAGTTACGCCCAATTGAGAGCTGTCAAGGGCACCTTCTCCCACGGCCGCTCCATTTTTAATATAATATCCAAGGAAATGATAATTCGCTCCTGTTTCTTCCTCTACCAGTCTGCGGATTCCTCTCACGTAGTCTTCGGCTGTAACAGCACTTCCATCCTGCCATGTAGTATCCCGCAAAACAAAATGATAGGTCAGTCCATCCTCTGACACGGTCCAGGAACTGGCTCCTGCGGCCACAATCTCACCTTCCTCATTCCTTACTAAGCCCTCGTAAATATGGTATCCGATGGTTGCACTTCTTAAATCAGTGATTTTTTGCGGATCCAGACTTGTGACCGAAGTCAGTGTAGAATAAGACAATGTTTTCTCCGCATAAGCGGCCTGTGTCTGGGTTTTCTTAATCGCCTGCTGTTTCTGACAACCATTTGTTATTGTAACGGTAAAAATGGCACTCAGAAAAAACAGGCTGCATTTTCTAAAAAACCGTCTCATATACTCTTCTCCTTTTTGATCTGATCCTCTCGTCAGCTCATTTCTTCTCCCTCAATTACATGCTATCATGGTATCAATAAAGAATCCATTTGTAAACCTTTAAAATAATTTTTATGGTAAATTTCTCATTAAATGTCACTGTTTAAAGTCGATTCGAAT
>JAUNBT010000005.1:14093-47863 GCA_030526985.1 Lachnospiraceae bacterium
CCTGTTTTCCAAATTAGAATCCCTATTTTCCAAATTCTTGACCTTTTCTCCCTGTTTGTAGTAGAATAGAAAAAGGACATGATACTGGGATAATATAACCCGATTCCGGTATCAGACATATTACCATATATTATTACGGAGGCGTATTATGGAAAAAATTGCAAGTTTTACTGTCAACCATCTCACTTTGCTGCCTGGCGTTTATGTATCCCGGAAGGATACAGTCGGCAAGGAAGTTCTTACTACCTTTGATCTTAGAATGACAGCTCCGAATAGAGAACCGGTTATGAATACCGCCGAGATGCATACGATTGAGCATCTTGCAGCAACCTATTTAAGGAATGATGAATCCATCAAGGACAAGGTAATCTATTTTGGACCGATGGGATGCCGCACCGGATTTTATCTTATTTTAGCCGGAGATTATACTTCAAAAGAGGTACTTCCTGTTGTGACTAAAACCTATGAATTTATCCGGGATTTTGAGGGGGAAGTACCGGGCGCAGCACCGAGAGACTGTGGAAACTATTTGGATATGAATCTTCCGATGGCAAATTATTTGGCAAAACAGTATTTAGACCGGGCTTTATACCCGGCAGATGATTCTAATTTAATTTATCCAGAATAAAAGGAAAAAGAAAAGAGGTTTTTCAAATGACAATTGAAGCAATGCGTGCTGACATGGTTGCTGCCATGAAAGCCAAAGACAAAGTAAGAAAAGAAGCAATCTCTGCCCTGATTTCCGCTGTGAAAAAGGTGGCAATCGATGAGGGCTGCCGGGATAACATTCCGGAAGAACTTACGGACCGGGTCATTTTAAAAGAGATTAAATCGGTAAAAGAACAGATTGACACCTGTCCTGATGAAAGAGCCGAGCTGAAAGCGGAATATCAGACCCGCTACGATATTATGAGCGAATATGCTCCAAAACAGCTTTCTGCTGATGAAATCAAGGAAATTTTGACTTCAAAATTTGCAGATGTCATCGCCACAAAAAACCGTGGCCAGATTATGAAAGCAGTCATGGGCGAATTAAAGGGCAAAGCCGACGGCAAACTAATCAACCAGATTGTAAGCGAATTGTGTCAATAATTTCTTTGCATATTTAAGCTCCTTTCCGACATACTAAGATTGTTCTATCATTATGATGTCGCAGAAAGGAGTTTTTTATGAGAAGTTCAAAGGAAACTTACCACGAAGTTGCAGAGGCGTGCAGCGAATACTCACCAACCCACAGACCAGAAGGATTTTACAATGATTCCGATGCCTGTGACTGTAAAAAACCCAGTTGTCTAAACTGTACTCATTTTACAAAGGAAGAGTATTGCGATCTAAATCTCTATGATAAGATTGCAGACCGAATTAAATAGCATTTTGCGCGAAAAAGGGGGCCTTCTATGGCCCCTTTCTTATTCCTCCACAAGATAACCTGGTGTGGACAGATAGCGTTCTCCGCTGTCGGGAAATAAAACAACGATTGTTTTATCCCTGTTTTCTTCCTTCTTTGCCAGCGTAAGGGCTCCATAAAATGCCGCACCGGAAGAAATTCCCACTAAAATTCCTTCTTCCCGTGCAATACTTCTTCCCATCTCATAGGCCTGCTCTGTCGTCACTGTAATGATCTCATCACAAAGTTCCATATTCATCGTATCCGGAATAAATCCGGCACCAATTCCCTGAATTTTATGTGGGCCTGGCTTGCCACCGGATAATACAGGAGAATCAGAGGGTTCTACAGCCACCAGTTTGATGGATGGATTTCTTTTTTTCAGATAGGCTCCTGTACCGCTCAATGTTCCTCCAGTGCCGACCGAAGCAATAAAATAATCCAATTTTCCCTCGCAGTCATCGTAAATCTCCGGTCCAGTCGTCTTTTCATGGGCTCTTGGATTGACTGGATTTGTAAACTGTCCGGGTATAAATGCTCCGGGAATCGAGGCGGCAAGTTCTTCCGCTTTCTCAATAGCGCCTCCCATTCCCTTGCTTCCGTCCGTAAGTACAATTTCCGCTCCATAGGCTTTTAACAGATTTCTCCGTTCCACGCTCATGGTATCCGGCATGGTAAGAATAACCCGGTATCCCCTTGAAGCCGCTACTGCTGCAAGACCAATTCCGGTATTCCCACTGGTAGGCTCAATTATGACTGAGCCTAAATCCAACAGTCCTTCCATCTCTGCATCCAAAATCATCTCCCGTGCCACTCTGTCTTTTGCGCTTCCCGCTGGATTGAAATATTCCAGCTTCGCTAAAATCTTTGCCTTCGCACCATATTTTTTCTCCAGTTTTACAAGCTCAACCATCGGAGTTCTTCCTATTAGATCACTAAAGCTTTTATAAATCATGATTCTCTCCTTTTTTGCAATAATCCACCTGGTTCCAAACGTTTAGTAAAATTATAAAACGGTTATCACAGGATGTCAATTTGGTTTTTCCTCTTGTTTTTTTACGAAACCATGATAAGATAAGAAAAGCAGCGTTTGAATAAAATAGGGAGGATTTTTTTATGGTATTAGAAATGTTGAAAGTAATTGTGCTGGGAATTGTGGAAGGAATTACAGAATGGCTTCCCATCAGCAGCACAGGACATATGCTTTTGGTGGACGAATTTATTCACCTTAATATGAGCGATTCTTTTTTAGAGATGTTTTTTGTCGTGATTCAGTTAGGGGCTATTCTGGCTGTCTGTGTTATCTTTTTCCAGAAGTTATGGCCTTTCCAGAAATCAAAACGGAAGAAGAATGAGATTCTTTCTTTGTGGAGCAAGGTTATTGTAGGCTGTATTCCGGCTGGTGTTCTTGGTATTTTATTTGATGATTTTCTGGATGCTCATTTTTATAACTGGCAGACGATTTCCTTTACACTGATATTGTATGGTATTTTGTTTATTGTGGTAGAATATTTTCAAAGAGACAGACAATCGAATATTGATTCCTTTCGGGATCTTAGTTATAAGACAGCATTGCTGATTGGCTGTTTTCAGGTACTCTCTTTAATTCCAGGTACTTCCCGTTCTGGAGCTACTATTATTGGTGCACTGCTCCTTGGCACTTCCCGTTTCATTGCGACAGAGTATTCCTTTTATCTGTCCATTCCCGTTATGTTCGGTGCCAGCTTTTTAAAACTTCTAAAATTCGGTTTTCATTTTACCGGAACAGAGCTTGCTGTTTTGATTGTCGGCATGGTCGTTGCCTTCGCCGTCTCCATCGCAGCTATCAAATTTCTTCTTAATTATATTAAGAAAAATGACTTTACTGTCTTTGGAATTTACCGGATTATTCTCGGAGCATTGGTTATTATCTATGGCTTAGTAATCGGGTTTTAAGCTTTGTAAACAATAGGTTCCCTAGTTATTTTAAAAAACCGCAGATACCTGCTTTTAAAAAGCTGATATCTGCGGTTTTTTTCATTCGTTTTTATTGGTTATTGGGTTTATCAGTTATTCTAATTCTTCCAATCCATCATCGCCGGAACCGTCACCATCCCCGGTATCATCCTCATCATCAAGAATATTGTCGATCTTCTTTAACTGCTCTTCTAACCAGCTGTTCTCATTATGAACATTACAGGTCTTATTCTTAAAGGAAGCCGGAAGCAGATATGGGGTATCCCAGGTCTCAGCATCATAGTTTTCCTCTTTGATTAGATATACTCTCGTCTCCTGGCTGGTTGCAGGACAGTACTGTCCTGCCGGAAGGTTCGAATCTTTACATATTGTCACCTTCGTATGAACATCACATTCTTTCTTTGGTTCTGTACCCTTTGCAAAATATTCTACCCGGGTACAGTCGCCGGACGGGTCATGATCACAGACACCTTCCACCGCTAATTTTCCTGATTTGGTACAAATAGTCCGTTTTACAATTCCTTTGCAGGAAGGGAATTTCTTTGTCTTTTGATTCTTCGCCTGAATCGTCTTATCCATAATCTTCTTCCAGATAATCTTTGGATAATTCCCGCCACTAAAACTTTTGTTAATATCATATCCCATCCAGACAGAGGCTGTATAGTATGGTGTATAACCAGTAAACCAGAAATCCACATCATTCGATGTTGTTCCAGTTTTTCCGGCTGCCGGCATATCAGAATCCAGCTGTGCTTTCGTACCGGTTCCTTTCTTAATGACATCCTGCATGGCATTGGTAAGCAGCCAGGAAGTTGTCTCTTTCATGACCTGTTTGGATTTCTTCTTGTTTTTATAAAGGGTGTTTCCCTTATGGTCAATAATCTTTGTATAAAGACGCGGCTCAACATAAACTCCCTGATTCGCAATGGCACTGTAGGCTGCTGTCAATTCCATATTGGTTACGCCGTTTGTAATACCGCCTAAAGCCAAAGGCTGTACAATATCCGAATGCACTTTTCCATCTGCATCCACCTCATTGTCAACCAGGGTAGTAAATCCCAGATTGAGCAGATAATCGTATCCTACCTGCGGAGTAACATCCTCCATCGTCTTAGCCGCGATAATGTTCAGCGAATAGGCGATTGCATCCCGGACTGTAGTGAGTCCTCTATAATAACCAGAATACCAGTTATTTACCTTTGTATTGGTGCCGGCATAATTATAAGGGGCATCATCATAGATAGACGCCAGCGTTTTCCCTTTTGTATCCAATGCCGGAAGATAGGTGGAAAGGACTTTAAAAGTAGATCCCGGCTGTCTCGGCGCACTTGTGGAACGATTGAGCGCCAGATTAGAGGTTTTTTTGCCTCGTCCGCCGGCTAACGCCTTGACCTTTCCTGTCTTTTGATCAATCAGGGTGAAGGATGCCTGTGGCTGAATCACCGTACTGAAACTCTCTCCGGTAATCGTATCTCCCTCTTCCAATACAGACTTTTTAAATGCTCTCACATCTTTCTTTGCTTTCTTTTTACTGGAATAAATCAAACTGGCTGAATTCCTGCCCTGATCTTTCCAATAGTTTAATACATCATATTCCGAATAATTCACCTCTGTCCCGTCTGCTTTCTTTAAAGAAAGGCGATAGGTCAAAGACAGCTTGGACGGGGACGGGTAATTCTCCTCATCATTGACAACAGAATCCACAATATCCTGAAGCTCACTATCCTGTGTGGAATAAATGGTAAGACCACCGCTATATAAAAGATTGTAAGCCTGTGTCTGGGTATAATTCATATTCTCCTGAAGATCGGTTACAATCTGTTGAATCAGCGCATCCACAAAGTAAGAATACACTCCGTCATCCTGTTTCTGGGAATTCACCTTCTGGATTCTGTCATATACGTCATCCTGAAGGGCCTCGTTGTATTCGTCTTCTGTGATCATATCCTGGTCTAACATCTTGCCAAGCACCCGCTCCTGTCGGTCCTTGTTATGTTCCGGATAGGTCACAGGGTCATAATAGGTGGGATTTCTTGTAATAGCCGCAATCACGGCCGCCTCAGATAAGGTAAGGTCGCTGACACTTTTGTCAAAATACTTCTTTGATGCGGCCTCTACTCCTAAAGTTCCCTGCCCTAAGTTAATCGTATTCAAATAATTCTTAAGGATCTCTGACTTGGAGTATTTCTTCTCCACCTGAAGAGCTAAGTATTGTTCCTGAATCTTTCGTCTGACTCTGGAATACATGTTACTCTCTCCGGTTCCCACATGAAATACGTTATTCTTAATCAGCTGCTGGGTAATGGTACTGGCTCCCTCACTGATTCTTCCATGAGACAAATTCGAAAAAAGTGCCCTGACCATTCCACGCACGTCAATTCCCTTATGTTCATAAAACCGTGCATCCTCAATAGCCACAAACGCATCTCTCACATGCTGAGGAATCTGATCCATGGATACGTCAATTCGATTCGATGTATAATCGGACAATGTCTGTATCGCATTCCCATCCTTATCACATATTGTAGTCACATATCCGGTCGGCTCTATACTGATCTCGGAAATACCCGGTGCACTGGCGATAATGCCACGAAAGACTCCAAAACCAAGACCTGCTCCTGCTGCCACAAAAGCCAGAAAAGAGACGATCAGAATCCGGAATGTATAAAGCTTGACCCGCTTCTTATTTCTGATTGTACGGGATTCCAACTGTTTTTCACGCTGCTGGATTGATTTCTTATTGTAATTCATAAGATTCCTCCTATTGTTATAGTATACCAAAAAAAGCGTCTATGAGAAAGTATAATTTTCTTACGTTTCTCTGTTTTTTTCATAAAAAGGGTGCTATACTATTTAGAAATAGAAATTGATATCCATTCACAGGAGGTTTTTCATGGAAATAGAACGTAAATACTTAGTCCGGCAACTTCCGGAGCAATTATCTTCCTTTCCCTGTCATCATATTGAACAGGCTTATCTTTCCACCTCTCCGGTTATCCGGATTCGCCGCTTAGATGATTCCTATATTTTGACTTACAAGTCTGGTGGTCTTATGGCAAGACAGGAAGTTGAACTTCCTCTTACAAAAGAATCCTATGCCCATCTTCTTACAAAAGCAGATGGAACTGTCATAAAAAAAGATCGCTATGTCATTCCGCTTAGTCACTCTTTAAATATTGAACTTGATTTATTTCAGGGTGCTTTGTCCGGCTTTCTTATGGCGGAAGTTGAGTTTTCTTCGATAGAGGAGGCCAATACTTTCACTCCACCTGCCTGGTTTGGGGAAGATGTGACCATGAATCCTGCCTTTCACAATAGTAATTTAAGTGCTATGGATTTAGAAGACACCAGACATTTCCTTGCACAGGTAAGAAAATAGCACAAATTTCATTAACACAAAAAACGCATGGTTTCATGTGCCGGACTGCAATCCGGCATACGAAAACCATGCGTTTTACGCTTCTGTCTCTTCTGACTCCGCTTCATCGAAGATACCATAGCACATCATCGTATCTCCCTGCTGGATACAAAGACTCATTACCTGATACAAAATCACACCGTTTCCCTGGGCATGAATCCGGTCATGGACTCTGCCAAAGTAATCCTTGATTGTTCCTAACAGTTCTCCTTTTGTTACCCTGTCTCCCACTTTTTTCTCCGGATACCAGCAACCGGTTCTTCTTGCCATGGGGTAGTAAACTTTATCCATAATAATCTGCTCTTTTTCATAGGAAATCGGGCAGCCGGAGATCATTTTCAAATGGCGTAATATGTTATAAACATCTCTAATATCTGCGTTCACTTCTTCTCTTGACCAACAGCCAAGGCAGCCTCTCTCGATCAGGATAGAAGGAATTCCCATGCTTCCGGCATGATTATAAGCTCCCTTAGAGGCCACATCTGAGATTACATGAAAAGAGACATCCGCAGCCTGTGCCATTTTTTTTGACTTTTTCACAACTTCCTCTGATGCCCTTCCCTGACTGTACACATAGGGGGTGAGAATTTCAAAACCATCCCCACAATGGAGGTCAATATAGTAATCCACCCTCTTAAAAATCTCCTCTGTCATAAAAAATGCAATTTTGTCTGCATAGCTTCCATGAGGATTTCCAGGGAACACACGGTTTAAATTTTTTCCGTCTTCATAGACCAGGCTCATAGTTCTGTGTTCAAATCCGCTCCGGTTCACCAGTGGAATTAAAATAATCGAACCGTGAATCCGGTCCGGTGAGAGCTCATGTCCCAATTCCATAACCGCCTCGATTCCAACATACTCCGCATTATGTATGCCTCCGGTAATCAAGGTCACCGGTCCGTCTAAAGCTCCGTCAATAATAATAACCGGCATTAATATTTCTGTGTTGGGAACTCTCAAATAGCCTTCGGTTCTCGTTCCTGGCTCCCTGTTCCAGTCCTCCAATCGAATTTCTCTTTCCATCTATTATTCTCCCTTTTGTATAGAAATCACAATCGTTATTCTTTTGTCTGTGTTACTCTTTTGTCTGTGTTGCGATCCTCTCTTTGACAGATTCTACATCATAACTCTCTGTCAAAGTTTTTAATGCCTCATAATCTGCATTTTCATCGAATGCTTTGATTACACTCATCAAATCATTACAGCTGTAGGCATTTTCATACACATTGTAAGTGTAATCATATAGTTCTCTGTATTGTGAAGCATTCGAAGCACTCCAAAATCCCTGCACGAGTCGGAAAGCTTCCCCATCCGGACGAATTACATCCATGTCATCTTCCAATGCATTGTACATTGCCGCAAATGCAGGTCCTGCCATAGAAGCATATTTTCCTGCCACATAATCAATCTGGGAATTTCCTTCTTTGTCTTTGCCGTCGAAAGCAGTCATATTTTCCTGAGAAAAGCAATCCACTGTACCAATCCGCATATTGATACCACTAGTCTCTTCTGCTAAAAGCAATTCGTCAAGGACAGAGTCAATTCCCGCTGCAGCCATAACCGCATCATAGCTGCCATTCGTTAGTGCTGCTTTTATATTCGCTGTGCCATTCTCCGAATCAATGTAGCCCGGTGCAATGGTAATGGACACATCTTCACTTCCTGTTTCCACTACGGTATTCTCTGTCACAGCCGCTAATTCTTCTACGGGAGCCTCATAGGTTATACCGTATTTTTCTCCCAGAGTTTCCAACATTCCTTCCACTCTGGATAAATGCATATAGTTGCTCATTCCCGCACCTGCACTGATAATCAGATAATTGGAAGCTCCCTTGTCTGCAAAATCAGCTGCCATATCCTGTCCTGCCTGCATCTCCGCATCGCTGGCCGGACCAATGGTACCAAGGAACCATTCATTTGATTTTACCGCATTAAAATCATCCTCGCTGATTGTTCCTGAACCAAGTATATAATACAGCTCTTCCTCTTCACACACTTTTACTGTATCCTGTACTCCAAGGCCATAGAAGGAAATAATCCCCTCCACGCCCTCCTGCTTCATCTTACGGATGGCCGCAATCTCATCCTCTGTTGAACCAACGGAGTCGGAAAAGTAAAACTGAACAGGAAATCCAGCTGCGATATAGTCCCGGTAATAATTCATAAACATGCGAAGCTCCGGATTATCTGGGTTGAAGACTACCACACCAATCTTATGTTCCGTCTCCGGATTGTCCGCATCTTTATTGTCTGTATTGTTACTCTGACAGCCAATATAAATCACAGCCGCAAGAATAACAAAGAGACAAACCGCTATTTTCTTTTTCATTTTCTTCATTCCTTGTAAATTCATTCTCCTTTTGTTGTCTTATGCTATCGGGAAGTAATCATATGGCAGGCGACCTGATGTCCTGGCTCAACTTCCACAAGTTCTGGTCTTTTTTCTCTGCATTTTTCCATACAATGTTCACACCGGTTCTGGAACGGGCAGCCATTTGGAACATCGAGAGGACTCGGTGCCTCTCCCCCAATCGGCTCAATTTTTTTACTCCGATCCATATCGATGGAAAATACTGCTCCAAAGAGAGCTTTCGTATAGGGGTGAAGTGCAGTTCTCCATGCATGCTGCCCGGAAATCGTCTCCACTACACAACCTAAATACATCACTGCTATCTGATGGGAAAGTGACTGGACTAAGGCCGGATCATGACAGATAAAAACGATACTGATTTGTTTTTCTCTTTGAAGTCTGGTCAAAAGTTCCACTATTGTCTTTTGTATGGAAACGTCCAAAGCCGATGTAGATTCATCACAAATCAATATCTCCGGTTCTAGCGACAGAGCCCTTGCAATTCCAATTCTCTGGCGCTGTCCACCACTCATATTGTGGGGATAACGATAGATAAAATCTTCCGGCAGTTCCACCATCTGGAGCAGCTTTTTGGCATAGGCCGCCTTCTCGCTTTTTTTGATTCTTCCAAAATTAAGCAGCGGTTCTGTCACAATATCTATAATTTTCATCTTCGGATTAAAGGCCGAAAATGGATCCTGAAAAACCATCTGAATTTTCTGTCGGTTCATCCATTTTTCATGGGAGGAAAGTTCTACAATATTCTTTCCATGAAATAAAATCTCCCCTTTTGTAGGTTCCTCTAACTGGACTAACATTTTTACAAAGGTTGATTTTCCACATCCACTCTCCCCGACAATTCCTAATGTCTTTCCTTTTTGCACACTCAGTGTGACATCATTGCAGGCAGTCAATGTTCTGTTTCCTGAAGCTGGAAAATTCTTCAAAATATGATTTGCCTGCAGTACAACATTTGATTCGTTTAACACATTGTGCTCCTTTCTAAATTGCATTTTCTCAAGATGTAAGTTCAGACCTTCTTATACGTACGAAGCACCATCTAATGTCGGAACCGCATCCAACAGTTTTCTGGTGTAATCGTTGTCTGAATTCGACAGGATATGAGAGCCGGTTCCCGCATCTTCAATCCGGCCATCTTTCATTACGACAATGTTATCAGACATATAAGCCGCAACTCCCAGATTATGTGTCACCACAATAATACTGGTTCCGTAATTATCCCTCAGTTCCATCATCTGTCTTACAATCTGTGCCTGGGTCGTTACATCGAGGGCACTGGTCGGCTCATCCGCCAAAAGGAGCTTTGGCTGATAAGTCATCGCCATGGCAATTCCGACTCTCTGGCGCATACCGCCGGAAAGCTGGAAAGGATAACTTCTCATGATGTTGTCCCCGTTTGGAAGTCCCATACGCTCTAACATCTCAATTCCCTTTGCCCATGCTTCTTTTTTGGAAATGTCTTTCTGATGAGTTCTGATATATTCCCAGAAAACCGCTCCGATTCTTCTGGTTGGGTTCATCATCGCTCCAGAATCCTGAAAAATCATGGAAATATCCGTTCCTCTCAGTTTTCGCCATTCTTCCGCTGTATGAGTCAGCATGGATTTTCCTTCAAATAAAATATCTCCTTTTACAATCTTTCCGCCTCCGGCAAGTAGACCTAAAACTGCACGAATCACAGTTGTTTTTCCGCTTCCACTTTCTCCTACAATACTGCAGATTTCTCCCTGTCCCAGTGACAGATTAAAATCATGTACTCTTGGTACATCCTTGTAGGCTATTGTCAGCTCTTTTATCTCAAGCATATTCCAATACCTCCTTATTCATCCCGCGGATCAAGAACATCCCGCAGGCTGTCACCTAACAGGTTGAAAACAACAACTACAATAAAGATGGCCAGACCAGGATAGATCATAAGCCAGGGGGCATTCTGGATAAAAGCACGTCCTTCATTTAACATAAGGCCCCATTCCGGTGTCGGTGCCTGGGCACCAAATCCGAGAAAAGAAAGTCCTGCCAACTCAAGCATCATACCACCGATATCCGTAGCCGCCGTGATTACCATGGTCGGAAGTGCATTCGGAAGCATATAACGAAGCAGCATGTTCGGGGTTTTCGAACCGGTTACAACTGCCGCTGCCACATATTCTCTATTTCGAATTTTCATAACAAGGCTTCGAGCGAGACGGGCATATTTTGTCCAGCTTACTACTGCCACTGCGATAATCGCATTCCGGATACTTGCACCTAAAATACCTGCCACTGCAATTGCTAAAACAAGTCCCGGGAAAGCAATCATCATATCTGCAATACGCATGATGATAGTATCTACGATTCCACCAAAATATCCTGCAATAACACCTAAAAAGGTTCCAATCACAAAGATAATGATAACCACCGTAAAGGTTGCTGTAAGAGAAGCTCTTGCTCCATAAATCACTCTTGTAAAAATATCTCTTCCCAGTTTGTCCGTTCCAAATATATGTTCTGAGTTTGGTGCCTGCAATGCATCCACTAACTTTCCGGTTGTAGGATCTGCTCCGCCAGTCAGTGCTGGTGCAAAAATTGCCGCCAGAATAATGAGCACAGCTAAGATTCCCCAGAATATTAATAATTTTTTTGACATATTCATTTTACTTTTCATTCCGTCACCTCGACTCTCTGATTCTCGGGTCAACGTAGATGTACGACAAGTCAACAATCAGATTGATTACCATGTAAATAACCGCAATCCATAAAACATAAGCCTGAATCAACGGATAATCATATGCCGTAATCGCAGAAACTGCCAGATTTCCAAGTCCCGGATAAGAAAAAATAACTTCTACTACTGCGGTTCCTCCAAGTAAAGAACCGACAGAAAGACCAAACATTGTGATAAGCGGAAGAAGGGCATTCGGGAAAACATTGCCCCAAAGAATCCTGCTTCCCTTGATTCCTCTTGCCTGTGCTCCGGTTACATAGTCCTGATTCAATTCATCTAACACAGCCGCCCGCACCTGTCTCGTATATTTTGCCGACATGGCAAAGGCCAGGGTCACTGCAGGAAGTACCATACTCTTAAAATCACCACTCGATGATACAACCGGCAAAATTCCCATTCTTACACAGAAAAAAAGCATCAACATAAGACCGACCCAGAAGTTTGGAAGTGACACTCCAAAGAATGTCATTCCACGTACTACATAGTCAATCCATTTATTCTTATATACTGCCGACAACACTCCAAATGGTATGGAGACGATAAGCATCAATACGGTAGATGCCAGTGTCAGCTTTAACGTCGGCCACAATCTTGTCAGTAACAATGTGATAACAGGCTTTCCATATGCATAGGAATCGCCAAAGTCACCGCGAAGGCAGGAAGTAAGCCAGTTTACATACTGTACCATCAGCGGTTTATTAAGCCCCATCTCTTCTCTTGCTGCATTCAAAACCTCTTCCGTCGGCATAATTCCATTTGCCGTATACATTGCCCGGACCGGATCACCCGGTGCCAGATAAGTAAGGATAAAGGTTAAAAAACTGATTCCGATCAATACAATAATCATCTGCAGCAATCGTATTCCTAATTGTTTTTTACTCAAAATATATCTCCTCTTCTGAAACTACTTTTGCAAAATTTTCAGTGAAATTTCCTGCTGTTATGAAAATATTCTCCGGATAAAAATCATCCGGAGAATATTCTATATCAGTAACATTTCATCTTTTTTATTCAAAAGATTAGCTTGCAGGAGTAATCTCAGTTGTAAGCCAATAGTAATCTGCTGTGTGAATCTGTGCTCCAGATACAGCAGAGGATGAAATCATGGAGCTGTTATAATATCCATGTACCATAACTGCTGCATCATCAATTAAAATCTGCTGAAGCTCCGTAATAATCTCTACACGTTTCTCTTCATCTAATTCTACTAAAAGTTCCTCATACAGCTTATCAAATTCATCATTCTTGTATGCACACCAGTTTGCGTTTCTCAAATCATTTTTTGCGTCTACATATTTGCCATACCAGTTAGCAAAATATTCGGTTGGATCTCCTGTTCCCACTGTTGTCCAGTTCGAAGAACATAAATCATAATTACCAAGTGTCATCTCATTCCACTCTGTCTCAGAGTCCATAGATTTTACTTCTACGCCGATGCCAATCTCTGCCAACTGCTGCTGTGCACCTTCTGCAAAAGTATCTAAGGCTCTGTTTTCATAAGTGATGAAAGTTAAGCTAATCTCTTCGCCGTCTAATTCACGGTTACCGTCTCCATTGGTATCCTTGATGCCTGCTGCATCTAATTTTGCTGCGGCTGCCTCTGCATCGAATTCATATGGGTTTGTCAGCTGATCATAGTTATAAGTTAAATTGGAAGGAAGTACAGAGAATCCATAAGTATAAAGACCTCCTACTGTCACATCACACATCGTCTTTTCATCTACTGCCATTAAAACAGCTTCTCTTAAATCATCATTTCCAAGAACTCCGTCCCTATTAATATAGGCGAAACCACAACGTACACCATTTGCAATTGTTACGGTGTATTCCGGATCGTCTTGTAATGTCTCTAAATCAGATACGGTTGTAATATTCTCTGTCAAAGTAATCTGACCGCTCTGCAGTGCCATAGTCTTTGCTGAAGCATCGCCCATGTATAACAGTTCAACTCCATCATAAGGAACTTCGCCATCCCAGTAGTTCTCATTGGCAACTAAATTATATCCAACTTCTTCTGTAAAATCCTTTACTGCATAAGGGCCGGTTCCAATCGAACCATTGCTGTAGTCTTTAGTGTGCTCTGTATCAAGAATTGCCATCGTAGGGTATGCCAGATTCTTTCTAAGATCCGGATATGCTGTTTCTGTAACGATGGTAACGGTTCCTGCTTCATCATCTGCAGTCATCTTTGCTTCTTTTTCTAAGAATTTCTCCGGAGTGGCGGTTCCGGAAGCACCTGCTTCAAACAAACGCTCAAAATTATCAACTACCTTCTGTGCTGTTAAATCACATCCATCTGAGAACTTCACACCATCACGGATATGGAAAGTCCATGTCTTATGGTCCTCTGACATCTCGTAAGTATCGCAGAGCCATGGTTCAATCTCCATAGCATCATTGAATTTAAAAAGACATTCTCCGATACCATAGCGAACTACATTCCAGCCATTATTTGTATCTACAGCCGGATCAATTCCTCCAGCACTATAGTTCTGGCATCCAAATTTTAAAATATTCTCACCGCTTGCGGAAGTTTCACTTCCCGCACCTGTACTTTCGCTGCTGCTTCCACCACAGCCAGACAGCATCCCTACTGCCATTACTGCAGCCGCACAAAGCGCCAGCATTCTTTTTGCCTGTTTCTTCATTGTGTTCTCCTTTTCCTTGTTTCATCATTATTATTTCTGTAAACCGGGAGCCACGCTCCACGCCACAAATGAAATCCATCGCCTTTACCGCCGGAAATATCCCCTAACTACAGCACATATTCTATTTCCTTCTTTTTATATTAAGATTTCTTTTCCGCACACAAATATCTCCATATAAAAAGAAACTGCCCTGCACTGACCCTGATTCTTATATTCATTGTGCAGTGCGGCAGTATGGCACCGCATTGGCTTTGAAAATCATTCTGTTACATGCCTTTTATTATAAGTCACTTTTTTTGTCCGGTCAATGTGATTTTTTGATGTGTTTTTCCTCAAATTCTAAAAAAAGAGCAATTTTATACCTCTTATAACAGGAAACTTCTTGTTCTATGAGGCGAACTTTCTGTCGAAAAAATCTCCGAATCTATGCTTGACAGTTTCATATTCGTGTGGTAAATTGAAACTATCAAGAAATTAACCACAAAAAGTTTATTTCTATACATTTATTACACCCCGAAAGGGAGGAGGAGAATTATTATGGCCAGAAAAGTATACATACTGGAAAATCTCGGCTGTGCCAACTGTGCCGCCAAGATTGAAAAAAAGGTTGCCGGTCTTCCCGGAATTGAAGACGCAACAATCACTTACGCAACCAAACAGCTCCGGCTCAGTGCAGAAGATCCGGACAGCTATATTCCACAGATTCAAAAAATTGCAAATTCATTAGAGCCAGACATTATAATTAAGGAAAGAACCCGTTCCTCTGCTGCCGGACGACGCAGAATCGAATTGGAAGATGCTTTTGCAGAAGACGCACATGCACATCACCACCATGAACATGGTGAGGAATGTGGATGTGGACACGACCACGGACACGAGCATTCCGATCATGAACATGAGCATCACCATCACGAACATGGCGACGAATGTGGATGTGGACATGACCACGGACACGAGCATTCCGATCATGAACATGAGCATCACCATCACGATCATGGTGACGAATGCGGTTGTGGGCACGATCATTCCGAGCATGAACATGAGCATCACCATCACGATCATGACGAGGAATGCGGATGTGGACATAACCATGGACACGAACATTCCCACGATCATGAACATGAGCATCATCACCACGACCATGGCGACGCATGCGGTTGCGGCCATGACCACGGACACGAACATTCTCATGAACATCATCACCACGATCATGGCGATGATTGCGGTTGTGGACACGACCACGGGCACGATCTTCCACATCCTCCAGGATGTGACTGTGAATTATGTAATCCACATGTGGAGTATTGTGATGTGTGTGGTGAAAGTCTTGCAAACTGTACCTGTAAAATGCCCGATGATGGCAACAAAAAACGGGTATATATCTTAGAAAATCTTGGATGCGCCAATTGTGCTGCCAAGATGGAAGCTAAAATCAAAGCACTCCCGGAAGTAGATTATGCAACAATCACCTACTCCACTAAACAGTTGAGAGTTTCTGCTAAAGACCCGGATGCACTTCTTCCGACTATGCAAAACATCTGTGCTTCCATTGAATCAGAAGTAGTCGTAGTCCCAAGAGCGAAGAAAGTTAAAATGGCTCCGCCAACAGAAGCTGTATCAACAGAAGCTGCTGCCCAGTCCCAGCCTGGATTTTTCCAGAAATATTTTACAAAAGAAAAACTTGAAGTAATCGGGATTATATTAGGTGCCCTGCTCTTTGTCGCAGGCGAGATTATCCATGAAACATCACCGGAAGGAGCCGGCACTTCCCCTGTTCTTCTCGGTGTATATATTGTAGCCTACGTTGTACTCGGTGGAAAAATCGTACTTACTGCTCTCAAAAACCTGCCAAAAGGACAGATTTTCGATGAGAACTTCCTTATGACCATCGCCACTTTAGGTGCCTTCGCCATTCAGGAATACCCGGAAGCTGTCGGCGTTATGCTTTTCTTCCGAATCGGTGAATTTTTCGAACACAAAGCAGTCGAGAGAAGCCGCCAGTCCATTATGACAGCCGTAGACATGAGACCGGAAGTCGTAAACCTTTTAGTCGGAGACAAAATCAAAGTAATCGCTGCCGAAGATGCTTTAGTCGGAGACATTTTACTGGTTCGTCCTGGCGACCGTATTCCTCTTGACGGTGTAATCATCGAAGGGGAAACCCGCCTTGATACCTCACCTGTTACCGGCGAACCTGTCCCTGTTGCTGCCGGCTACGGTGACACTGTCACCTCCGGCTGTGTCAACACCTCCGGACTGATTAAAATTCGTGTCGAAAAACTATTAGAGGAATCTATGGTAACCAGAATCTTAGATTCTGTTGAAAATGCAGCCGCAACCAAACCACAGCTGGAACGTTTCATTACAAAATTTTCCAGAATATACACTCCAATCGTTGTTGCAGCAGCTTTAATTACAGCAATTGTACCTTCCCTTATCACAGGAAACTGGTCCTACTGGATTTACACCGCCCTTACCTTCCTGGTAATCAGCTGTCCATGTGCTCTTGTATTAAGTGTACCTCTGGCCTTCTTCTCAGGAATCGGTGCCGGATCCAAGAAAGGAATCCTGTTCAAAGGCGGTACTTCCTTAGAAGCAATTAAAAATATTAAAACAGTCATCATGGACAAAACCGGTACCATCACAAAAGGTACCTTCGAAGTAGAAAAAGCAGTACCTTCCAATGGATTGACAGAAAAAGAGCTGGTTGCCCTCTGTGCTGCCTGCGAGATAACTTCCACCCATCCAATTGGAAACAGTATCGTAACCTACGCAAAAGAACACTCCATCGATTTCGTCCGCCCAACTTCCATCGAAGAAATAGCTGGAAAAGGAATTAAAGCCGTACTGAACGGCTCCACTCTCCTCTGCGGAAACCGAAAATTAATGGAAGACAACAACATTGACTTAAGCAACTTTAACAATGACAGCTTCGGCACCGAAGTACTCGCTGCCAAAGACGGCAAATTTGCCGGATATTTAGTCATTGCCGACCAGATCAAGCCAGAATCCCAGGATGCGATTGCAAAAGTCCGCTCTCTTGGAGTAAAAACTGTTATGTTAACAGGGGATGGCGAAGCAAGTGCCAACGCCATTGCAAAAACAGCCGGAATAGACGAAGTCTTCTCCCGTCTCCTCCCTGAGGACAAACTAACCAGATTAAAAGAAATCCGTAACCGTGATGGTGCCGTTATGTTTGTCGGTGACGGAATCAATGATGCCCCTGTTCTTGCCGGCGCCGATGTAGGAGCCGCCATGGGAACCGGTGCCGACGCTGCCATCGAAGCCGCCGACGTGGTCTTCATGAACGCCAGCTTAACATCCGTCCCTGATTCCATCGCCATCTCCAAGGCATCTACAAAAGTAGCCGTACAAAACGTAGTCTTCGCCTTAATCATCAAGGCCATGGTAATCGTCCTCGGCTACATGGGGATCGCCAACATGTGGTTCGCCGTATTCGCCGACTCCGGAGTTGCCGTCATCTGCGTCCTAAACTCCGTCCGCGTACTATACCAGTTCCGCGAAAAAAATAAAAAATAATGACGTGCGCCGCCAGGCGCACAAAAGAAGTAGAGGAGCAAACCATTCGCTCCTCTACTACAAAACAAAAGAGTGCCGATTTTTAATAAATACACATCAAAAATCACACTCTTTTATTTTATTTATTATTATAGTACAATAACCCCAAACGCCACTTCGAAAGTCAAATCGTCCCACAATGTTCTGCGTGCCCAAGGAGGGGGGTGCAGGGGGGAACCTGCGGACTTCGCAACTCAGAGCTGGTTCCCCCCTGCTCTTTTATGCTTGTCCCAATTCCTTCCCCAACCCTTCCAATGCACTTTCCGCATCGTCATCTGGTGCTTCCTGACAGATTGCCTCTTCTCCGCCATATACGACAGCTCCGGCACTTTCCATACGTTCCACCCAGTCACGCATCCACTGTCCGTCTCCCCAGCCATAGGAGCCAAACAATCCGATTTTTTTACCTGAAGCAAACCCTTCTACTTCTGTAACAAAATCTTCCATAACAGATTCTTCCAACTGCTCTGCTCCCATGGATGGGCATCCCAAAGCAAAAACCGCTTCCTCTTTTAAGCTATCAGCTGAAATCTCTTCTACAGAAACTACCTTTGCCTCTTTTCCAGCAGCAGTAATTCCCTTTCCCACCATTTCCGCCATAGCCTGTGTATTTCCAGTTCCACTCCAATATGCTACAATAATCTGACTCATCCAATCATTCCTCCTATTTTCTTATTTTCCTGTTTTTTGTTTTCCCAGTTCAGCGACCATAAAAATCTGTTTCGCCGCTTCCTTTTTAGACCCATGCTGCATTTTCTTCTTTTAAAAGCAAAAGCATCCGTTTCTTTGCCTCCTCATAGATTGCAAAGGTTCTTCTGGCACTTTCCGGGTTTTCATATACCTTCCAGTAACCGGAATAGAGATAATCCTGCCCTTCATGGTCAATAAATCCTCTGACATCGGCAACCGGGTATCCTAATAAAACGCCCAGCTCATGGGGAAAATCTTCCTTTCTGGCAAGATATTCTTTATACCGTGCTCCTGCTTTTTTCAAAACGGGAATCAGCGCAGATTCTTTGTATCCATATTCTTTTAAAAAAGCCTTCACATCTTTACTGCCAAGGAGATACCGCATCGTCTCCGGCCGGTATACGAACCAGATTTCCCTTTTCCCCTGTTTTAAAAACCGGTAAAAATGGGTGCCGGCCCACAACATAATCGGTCTGATTTTTTCTACCTCCTGCTCTTCTAAAATCAGAAGATTCGAAGGTTTGACACCGAAGAGTACCGGGGCACACTGAAACGCAAATTTCATATTAAGCTTTCCATCATTTTCTTTGATATACTCTGAATACTGAAGATCCATCTGCTTTTCCTCCTGAAAATATTTCATGGGGTTTCTTTAGATAGTTTATTCTATCTTTAGTTAGATATTACTAACTTACAAATAGAATACCAGTTTTTTTCTCAAAAAACAAGGGCTGTGATGATTATATTTTCTCAGTTATATCATACTGCGGTAACCCATTTTTCCAATCTGCATATAATAAAGTGTAATAAAAAACCCCTTGGAGGTACTATTTTATGAGCGATTTAGCTGCTACTAACTGCCAGCCATCCTGTGGAGGCTGCGGCAGCGGTATTGGAAATGGAAACTCGATTATCTGGATTATTCTCCTTCTTTGCTGCTGCAATGGCAACGGTTTTGGAGGAGGCTGCGGCTGTGATGATGGATGCAGCGGCTGTGATTCTATTCTCTGGATTCTGATTCTTCTTTGCTGCTGCGGCGGCGGTTCGAAGGGCTTTTGCTAATCTGATAAAAAGCCGGGGGCATCAAAACACCCCCGGCACTCTTAATTTTTCATATATTTTTCTATACTTTTGATGGAAGAAAAGTCAGACTTTTTAAAATATCTTCTCTTTTCAGGCTCTCACACTGTAACTGAAAAACCGGCTCATGAATCGCTTCTAACCGATGGGCGTCCGAATTCGAGATCAAGCTGCATGTTTTAAGATAGGCGTGTTTTTCCAAAAGAGCTTCCCTTTGCTCCCACTGAAAAATCTCTGCACACCGAAAAGAATTATCCATACTGATAAATCCCAGATTGGATAACAGGCTAAAAGAATTCTTATCGATATGAGCCGGAATTAAAATACCGCCATAGTTCGTCACCAATTCATAAACCTGATCAAATGAGATATCCGTCGCCTGTATAAGCAGATTAGGCTCTTCTCCGATGATCTGATCTTCTTCATTATACAAAAGCTGTTCTCCAAAAATGTCCTTTCGGTTTGGAATCTTGATTAAATGCTCATATACGAATCCATCAAACTCCATCGCCTTTTCCAAAGAGGGAAAAAGGCACAGACAATGTACTTCCTCCGAGGTGGTAAGTTCCATTCCCGGAATAGCAATGATTCCATATTCCCGGCAGGCCGCCATTACCGCCGGACAATTCTTACAGCTGTTGTGATCCGTTACTGCAATAATCTGCAGGCCTTTTAACATGGACATCGCCGCAATATTGGCCGGAGTCATATCGTTGTCGCCACAGGGAGACAGGCAGGAGTGAATGTGTAAATCATAGTAAAACTTATCCATGCAGATAACGGTCTGCAAGACAAGCTGCTTCATATACAGGAAGCTCTGTTGCCAGCAGACAAACTCCTTCCTGCCTGGCTTTTTCTATAAGGGCCTCTTCCAGATTTGCTCCTTCTGCCAAAATGACACAGGCAGTCTCCGTAAGTGCTGCCACTGCTAAGGTATTGACATTGGCAATCACTGTGACCCAGACTCCTCCTGCTGGTGCTTTTCCCATCGCTACACTAAGCAGATCACAGCAAAATACCTTTGTCATCTCTTCCTCCCAGATTGATTCCTTTGTAACAATCTGAACCGATTCTTCTCCCCCTATATTCTCTAAAAACGTTTCTACCTTCATTCTTCTTCCTCTTCTTTTTTATGAAAGACTTCCATATGACTGTCGAGCCGTTCCATCTGATCTGCAATCTGACAGATAAAGCTTTGGAGCATATGAATGCATCCACTGTCTCCTGCATCACTTTCTAATGCCTCTGTTGTCATCTGGGTAATCTCTGTCGAAATCTCGTGAATACTCTCTTTTAACAGGTAAATACAATCCGTTTCCTTCGCTTCCCCTCTTACAATATCCTCCGCTAAGGCTTTGCAGCTTGGTGCGCCACAGGAACCACAGTCCAGGCCAGGGAATTTATTACAATACTCTTCCACCTGATTCAACATATGGAAACTTTCTTTTAAATTCTTTCCAAGCTGAAATACCGGTTCATATTCCACTGGTTTTTTCCAATAAGTCGCACTTCCCGGCTGATCTTCTAAATGACTAAGAGAGACCGCCTGATATTTTCGGAGCCTTGCCAGCTTGGTTTTTGCCACATAGGCATTCTCCACGGTAAGGGTTCCTCCTACGCAGCCTCCATGACAGGCATTCAGTTCAATAAATTGAAGCCGTTCAAATTTTCTATTTTCCATATCCTCTAAGACCTGGAGAACATTCTGAATACCGTCTGCCGCCAGATAACTTTCCGCAAGCAATCCTCCGGCTTCTCCGCCGGCGGCGCCCCAGCCAATTCCGATTCTTCCCGAGATTGATAAATCCAATGTACTTTTGGACGCTTCGTTCATAAAAGGAAGCAATACCGGGTAAATATCCTTGATTGCAAGCACATGATCAATCTCACTCTTCTCTTTCCCAAGAGGAGATCTGGCATAGCTTACCTTAGAAGGACAGGGGGATAAGAAAAAGATACCAATCTTTTCTGAAGGAAGTCCCGTCTGTTCCATCGCTCTTTGCCGTGCCATCTGGGCTGCCACCTCGACAGGCGGATCAATTGGAATTAAATGCTCAATCAGGTTTGGAAAACGAACCCGGATTAAACGAACAACCGAAGGGCAAGCCGAACTGATTAAAGGCCACTTATCCTTATTCTCTTTTAAATATTTTCTCGACTCTTCTGATACCAGTTCTGCTGCACCACTTACTTCAAACACATCGTCAAAGCCTAAGTATAACAATGCCGTCAAAACAATATTAACATCATCTAAATTATTAAATTGACTATATAAAGTCGGCGCCGGAAGTGCAACCGTATATTCATATTGTTCTAGAGAATCCAAACTGTCATACACTGCAACTTTCGCATGGTTTTGGCAGATTCGAATACATTCTCCACAGTCAATACAGTACTGGTCTGTGATCACTGCCTTACCGTTGCGCACACGAATCGCCTGGGTCGGACAATACTTTATACAGTTGATACATCCTTTGCACAGCTCTGGCATCAAACGCACAGAGCGCTCAAATTTGTTCATCTTTTCACTTCCCTTACTGTCTACAGATTCACTTCCATTGTAATCGTAGTCCCTGTTCCAAGGACTGTCTCAATCTCCATCTTATCGGAATATTTCTTCATATTCGGAAGTCCCATACCTGCTCCAAATCCCAGAGAACGGATATCGTCCGGTGCCGTTGACCAGCCTTCTTCCATCGCTTTCTCCACGTTCTCTATACCTGGTCCTCTGTCACGAAGCTCCATCTTGAGACATTCCGGTGTGAGCCACACAGTAATCTTTCCTCCGTTGGCATGAATTACCATATTAATCTCACCTTCGTACATTGCGATTGCCACTTTTCTCACCGCTTGCGGATTCACTCCCATCTTCTTTAACTTATTCTTCACATCAGAACTGGCTTCCCCGGCTCTTGTGAAATCATCTCCGTCTACTTCGTATGTAAAAACTAACGCATCTTCCATTCTGTTATTCTCCTCCGTTCAATCCTGCCCCGTATAATATGCCGCTTGCTGTAAACATGCTGTATTTTGTTGAAAGAATGACAATTCCCCGATTCTCAGCCATCTCTATCATGCTTTCATCCGGACTTTTTCCTCTCACTAAAAGGATACAAATAATGTCCATCATCTCAGCCGTCCGCACAACCTGCGGATTACACAGTCCAGTCAAAAGCAGAGACTGGATTTTTATCTTTCCCGCCAAAACATCACTCATCATGTCAGAGCTGCATGCGGTAAGGACATCCCGGTCTAAATACTCTTCGCCCTGAAACAAATCTGCATCCACTAATTCCTTTATTTCCCTGACTGTCATAGAAACCTCCCTTAATCCATCTTACTGAAATCCTTCCCGTCCCCGAGCGGATGTGTTCTAATTAATATATCATCTTTATTGTGAATAATCAACAAAAAATTAATTGTTAATTTGTTCACATGTTATATTTTTGTCAATCCGTTTTTGAGTATTTTTTTCATGAATTTGAGATTGTTTAAAAAATATCATAATTTTTTTCATATTTTTTGTAGATTTTTTATGCATTATGTGATAAAGTAAAATTATCTATCCATTAGAATTTATTTTTTTATACTGCCAGCCAGTTTTCAGACTGGCATTATTATTGCGAACACAAGGAGGTTATTATGGTTCCAACAAAACAATCGGTTCCTTTTACCGGAACACCTGAACAAAAAGAAAAACTTCTCCAGGTCATTCATAATCTGAAGGATGAGAAAGGTTCCCTTATGCCAATCCTGCAACAGGCACAGGATATCTATGGTTACCTTCCAATCGAAGTCCAGACCATCATTTCTGACGAAACTGGAGTTCCTCTAGAGAAGATATACGGCGTAACAACATTTTATTCCATGTTCTCTTTAAATCCAAAGGGAAAATATCAGATTTCTGTCTGTCTTGGTACTGCCTGCTATGTAAAAGGCTCTGGCGATATTTATAACAAGCTGATGGAAAAGTTAGGTATCGCCGGAGGCGAATGTACTCCTGACGGTAAGTTCTCTTTAGATGCCTGCCGCTGCGTCGGTGCCTGTGGACTTGCCCCTGTCATGTTGGTAAATGATGAAGTCTACGGACGTCTTACCGTAGATGACATTGATGATATTTTGGCAAAGTACGCCTAATCGCTGCCTATGCTGCCAGAATTATCCTTACACATATTAGATATTGCTGAAAACTCTGTCAGAGCCAAAGCCTCTCTCGTTTCGATTATCGTAAAAGCATTCCCATCGAAGGATTTGCTTTCCATCGAAATCGACGATAACGGCAAAGGTATGACAAAGGAGCAGCTCGCCCAGGTGACGGATCCTTTCTTTACTACGAGAACAACAAGAAAGATTGGTCTGGGTGTTTCTTTTTTCAAAATGGCAGCCGAAAACAGTGGCGGTCATTTTACCATTGAGTCTGTGCCCGGAAAGGGAACTAAGGTATTTGCTTCCTTTGGATTTTCCCACATTGACCGTATGCCTATGGGCGATTTGGTGCGCACCATACATACGCTGGTGACGATGCATCCAGAGACAGATTTTATTTATCAATATACCTTTGAGGACCACTCATTTACAATGGATACGAAAGAATTTAGGGAAATTCTTGGGGAAGTATCTTTCCAGGAACCAGAAGTATCCGCATTTATTCTATCTTATATAGAAGAAAACCAGCGGGATACAGATCAGGGTGCACTGATTTAAATAATGTATTCTAGCAAATCATATGAAGTTTTTAATTTGATTTTAAACCGTTCTAATTAAAGGAGGACACTATACAATGAAATCTCTTGAAGAATTAAAAGCCATCCGGGAACGGATGGAAGGCAAGGTCGGCTTCCGCGCGGAAGACAGTAATATGACAAGGGTTGTCGTCGGCATGGCAACCTGCGGTATCGCCAGTGGAGCAAGACCTGTACTTACTGCTCTTTCGGATGCAGTACAGGAAAAGAAATTAGAAAACGTAGCCGTTGTACAGACAGGCTGTATCGGTCTATGCCAATACGAACCCATCGTTGAAATCATGGAACCTGGCAAAGAAAAAGTAACCTACATAAAGATGACTCCGGAAAAAGCAATGGAAGTAGTAGACCAGCATTTGATCCGGGGACAAATTGTTGCAAAATATACCTTGAATGGATCTGATTTATAGGAGGGAAAACACTATGTATCGTTCACATGTTTTAGTTTGCGGCGGAACGGGATGTACTTCCTCCGGAAGCGAAAAGATTATTGCAAAACTGAAGGAGGAGATTAAGAACAACGGCTTAGAAGAAGAAGTTGCCGTTGTAAAAACCGGATGTCACGGTCTTTGTGCTTTAGGCCCTATCATGATTGTTTATCCGGAAGCTTCTTTCTACTCTATGGTAAAAGAAGAAGATATTCCTGAGATTGTCAGCGAACATCTGTTAAAAGGACGTATTGTTTCCCGTCTCCTTTACCAGGAAACCGTAACTCCGGATGGCATTAAATCCTTGAATGAAACTGATTTTTATAAAAAACAGCATCGTATTGCTCTTCGAAACTGTGGTGTCATCAATCCGGAAAATATTGATGAATATATCGGAACCCATGGTTACGAAGCTCTTGGCAAGGTACTTACTGAGATGCAGCCGGATGATGTCATTGAGACAATTCTCGCAAGCGGTCTCCGAGGCCGTGGAGGTGCCGGATTCCCTACCGGAATGAAGTGGAAATTCGCTTCCGGCAATCGTGGAAACGTACAAAAATATGTCTGTTGTAACGCCGACGAAGGCGACCCAGGTGCATTTATGGACCGTTCTGTGTTAGAGGGCGATCCCCATGTTGTATTGGAAGCAATGACAATTGCCGGATATGCCATCGGGGCCAATCAGGGATATATCTATGTTCGTGCTGAGTATCCGATTGCAGTGGAAAGATTAAAAATTGCGATTGCTCAGGCAAGAGAATATGGACTTTTAGGAAAAGGTATTTTCGGAACAGACTTTGATTTCGATATCGATTTACGATTAGGTGCCGGTGCATTTGTCTGTGGTGAAGAAACTGCGCTTATGACTTCTATTGAAGGAAACCGCGGTGAGCCTCGTCCCCGTCCTCCATTTCCTGCAGTAAAAGGTCTTTTTGAAAGCCCTACTATTTTGAATAACGTAGAAACCTATGCAAACATTCCGCAGATTATCTTAAACGGCGCAGACTGGTTCTCCTCCATGGGTACAGAAAAATCCAAGGGAACAAAAGTATTTGCTCTTGGTGGAAAGATTAACAATACCGGTCTTGTAGAGATTCCTATGGGAACGACTCTTCGTACCATCATTGAAGAAATCGGCGGTGGCATTCCAAATGGAAAGAAATTTAAAGCAGCCCAGACTGGCGGACCTTCCGGTGGATGTATTCCAGCAGAGCATTTTGACATTCCAATTGACTATGACAACCTGATTTCCATCGGATCTATGATGGGTTCCGGCGGTCTGATTGTAATGGATGAAGATAACTGTATGGTAGATATCGCGAAGTTCTTCTTAGAATTCACCGTAGATGAATCCTGTGGAAAATGTACTCCATGCCGAATTGGAACCAAGCGTATGTATGAAATTTTAGATAAAATCACCCAGGGCAAAGGCACGATGGAAGATTTGGATAAGTTAGAGGAACTTTGTTATTATATTAAAGAAAATGCTCTCTGTGGTCTTGGACAGACTGCTCCAAACCCAGTTCTTTCCACCCTTCGTTATTTCCGTGACGAATATATTGCCCATGTTGTGGACAAAAAATGTCCTGCCGGTGTCTGTAAGGCTCTTCTCTCCTACACGATTGATGCTGATAAGTGCCGTGGCTGTACACTTTGTGCAAGAAACTGTCCAAACAATGCAATTATCGGCAAAGTGAAAGAAGTTCATGTAATCGATCAGACCAAATGTATCAAGTGCGGTGCCTGCATGGAAAAATGCCGTTTTGGTGCAATTACAAAGAAATAAGGGAGGAAGTCTGTAATGGAAACTGTTACAATTAAAATAAATGGCGTAAATGTAAGTGCGCCGGCCGGTTCTACTATTTTGGAGGCGGCAAGACTGGCAAATATTGAAATTCCTACTCTCTGTTTTCTCAAAGAAATCAATGAGATTGGGGCCTGTCGTATGTGTGTCGTTGAGGTAAAGGGAGCCCGCAGTCTGGTTGCTTCCTGTGTCTACCCAATCAACGAGGGAATGGAAGTTTATACAAACACTCCAAAGGTATTAGATTCCAGAAAGAAAACTCTTCAGCTGATTCTTTCGAATCATGACCGTAAGTGTCTCTCCTGTACCAGAAGTGGAAACTGTGAGCTTCAACAATTGGCAAGAGACTTGAAAGTGGATGATGAGGGCTACTACGATGGTGTGAGAACTCCTTCTACCATCGATGCTTCTGCCGCTCATATGATCCGTGACAACAGCAAATGTATTCTCTGCCGCCGCTGCACTGCTGTCTGTGAGAAAGTACAGGGAATCGGCGTGATCGGTGCAAACAACAGAGGCTTCAATACCAGTATCGGATCTCCATTTGAGATGGGCCTTGCAAATACAAGCTGCGTTTCCTGTGGACAATGTATCGCCGTATGTCCAACCGGTGCTCTGACAGAGAAGGATAACACAGATGAGATTTTCGCTGCAATCAATGATCCATCCAAGCATGTCATTGTACAGACGGCTCCTTCTGTAAGAGCGGCTCTCGGAGAAGAATTCGGCCTTCCAATTGGTACAAGTGTAGAAGGAAAGATGGCAGCTGCACTGAGAAGACTTGGCTTTGATAAAGTATTTGACACTGATTTTGCTGCGGACCTTACCATTATGGAAGAGGCTACGGAATTTTTGGACCGGGTACAAAATGGGGGTGTTTTACCTCTCATTACCTCCTGTTCTCCAGGATGGATCAAATACTGTGAGCATTACTTCCCTGACATGACCGAGAATTTGTCTTCCTGCAAATCTCCACAGCAAATGTTCGGTGCCATTGCAAAAACCTATTATGCCCAGAAGGCAGGCATTGACCCGAAAGATATCGTATCCGTCAGCGTTATGCCTTGTACTGCAAAGAAATTTGAGATTGGACGAGAGGATCAGGACGCTGCCGGCGTACCAGATGTGGATATTGCAATTACCACAAGGGAATTAGCTCGTATGATCAAACGCATTGGCATCCGTTTCCTTGAACTTCCAGATGAGAAATTCGACGATCCGTTAGGCGAGAGCACGGGAGCTGCGGTTATCTTCGGTGCAACCGGCGGTGTTATGGAAGCTGCGCTGCGTACTGCAGTGGAGGTTCTGACCGGAGAAGAACTTGCTTCTCTTGATTTTAAAGATGTCAGAGGAGTCGAAGGCATCAAAGAGGCAACCTACAATGTAGCCGGAATGGATATCAACGTGGCAGTTGCCAGTGGACTTGGCAATGCAAGAATGCTTCTTAATAAAGTAAAGAGCGGTGAGGCGAATTACCACTTTATTGAGATCATGGGATGTCCAGGCGGCTGTGTAAACGGCGGCGGCCAGCCTCAGCAGCCTGCTTCCGTTCGAAATTTCCAGGATATTCGTGCACTGAGAGCAAAAGCACTTTACAGCTTAGATGCAGATAATCCAATCCGTAAGTCCCATGAAAATCCTGCCATCAAGAAACTTTATGATGAGTTCTTAGAGGCGCCGGGAAGCCACAAGGCACACGAAATCTTACATACAACTTATGTAAAACGTACTATTAATTAATTATCTTTGTGTCATGATTTAAAAATCCGATTGACTCATGAATTTCCTTTTTCATGGGTCAATTGGTTTTCTTGTTTCATGACCATTTCATAAAGGGGATTATGCATTATGAAGATTACGATCTGCATTGGCAGTTCCTGCCATTTAAAAGGTTCCAGAGAAATCGTTATGACACTGCAGCGCCTGATTTCAGAGAAAAATCTGGACAATAAGGTCGAATTAAGCGGTTCCTTCTGCATGGGGGAATGCAAAAGAGGCGTGAGTGTCCGCATTGACGGCAGTGAAGAGATTTTCTCTGTCCGCCCGGAAACGGCACAACAATTCTTCCATCAGGAAGTGCTTGGGAGGTTAGAATGAAGGTTATCGATTTTTTAGACGCAAACTGCAAAAACTGTTATAAATGTGTCCGCCATTGTTCCGTCAAAGCAATCAAAGTTCGAGATGGGCAGGCACAGATTTTAAATGAACAATGTATTTTATGTGGTCATTGTCTGGAAGTTTGTCCTCAAAATGCCAAAACATTTATCAGTGACTTATCCCGGGTCAAAAAATATTTAGCAGCAAAGGAGAAAGTGATTATTTCCATTGCTCCTTCCTATCTGGGTATTTTAGAATACGATCATCCGGGACAAGTAGTAGATGCCCTTCACCGTCTTGGATTCTATCAGGTCAGGGAAACAGCAGAAGGCGCTGCCATGGTCACTGGAGCCTATCAGGCCCTTTTACAGGACGGCACTTTAGAAAATATGATTACTACCTGCTGTCCGAGCGTCAACGATTTAGTGGAAAAATATTATCCGGATCTTACACCTTACCTCGCTCCTGTTGTTTCACCTATGATAGCTCACGGAAAATTAATCAAGCAGCTTTATCCAGATTCTAAAGTTGTATTTTTAGGCCCCTGCATTGCAAAAAAAGAAGAAGCCGAGGGCGACTCTCGAACAAAAGGGTACATCGATGCCGTCATTAATTTTACCGAATTAGAACAATGGCTTTTAGAAGAAGGAATTACGATTTCTCTTTGTGATCGTGTACCAATGGATAATCCGAATCCCGGTATCAACCGGCTTTACCCGGTAAGTGGTGGTGTTGTAACCTCTGTCATGCTTGATAAAAGTCCGGATAAGACGTATCACAAGATTTATGTTGACGGCATTGAAAATGTAATTGATGTTTTAAACGGCATGCGTCAAGGCGAAATCAAGCACTATTTTATCGAAGCAAACGTATGTGAAGGCGGCTGTATCAAAGGTCCTGCCATCGACAAGCTTGGAGTCTCCCGTTTTAAAGCAAGGGTAATTATCGAAGATCAGGTAGAGCATATACCAGCCTGCTGCGAAGAAAGCTGCTCTTCTATTTTACTGGATAAAAGTTTTTATCCCCGCCCGGTAACCGAACACATGCCGTCAGAAGAGGAAATCCAGACCATTTTACATTCTACCGGAAAATATACAAAAGAACAGGAACTCAATTGCGGTGCCTGCGGTTATTCTTCCTGCCGAGAAAAGGCAATTGCGGTTGCACAGGGAAAAGCCGAGATTGATATGTGCCTTCCTTATGCCTGCGAAAAAGCCCGCTCTATGGCTAACATTGTAATGGAAGCTACTCCGAACATGATCCTTATTGTAGATGGGGATATGCGAATCTGTGAATTGAATAAAAAGGCAGAAGATGTTTTGCAAATCAAGAAGCCGGAAGCTCTAGAACATTACCTGTTCGAATACTTAGACCATTCCGATGCGCTTTCTGTATATGACAGCCATCAGCCAATTCTTCACAAAAAAGTTGCATTGGAGAATCTTCATATGACTGCAATGTTGATTTGTGTCTATGTCAAAGATTCTGACTATGTTCTTTGCATTTTCCAGGACATCACAGATCAGGAAGAAAAGAAACTGAAGCATTATAATTTGAAGATGGAAACAGTGGAAATGGCTCAGAAGGTTATCGACAAACAGATGATGGTAGCCCAGGAAATAGCCAGCCTTTTAGGAGAGACAACGGCGGAGACAAAAGTGACTCTTTCCAAACTTCGGGATTCCATTCTTTTTGAAGATGAGGAATAGGAGGGATTTTCAATGAGCGTATCCGTAGATGTGGCATGGAAAAGCCTGAATAAACATCACGAAGAACTCTGTGGGGATAAAGTCGAACTGTTAAAAACTGTGACCTCCAATATTGCTATCTTGGCAGACGGAATGGGAAGTGGGGTAAAGGCCAACATTCTTGCCACTTTAACATCTAAAATTCTGCGCACTATGTTCTTAAATGGTTCTCCAATTGAGGATGCCGTCGAGACAATTGCCAATACACTTCCTGTCTGCAAAGAACGGGAGGTCGCCTACTCAACCTTTTCTGTGCTCCAGATTTTTCACAATGGAGATGCCTATTTAGTTGAATTTGACAACCCTTCCTGTGTTTTTATCCGGGATGGAAAAATTGTAGACATTCCTTTTGAAAAACGAATCATAGAGGGGAAAGAAATTCGGGAATACCGTTTTCATGTTCAATTAAATGACTGTTTTGTTCTGATGAGCGATGGAGTTATCTACGCAGGTGTCGGTGAATTGTTGAATTTCGGCTGGACCTGGGACAGTATGGCCGAGTACACCCTAAAATGTACGAAAGACACTTTATCCGCAAAACGGTTAGCTGCCATGCTTTCGAAAGCCTGCGATGACCTCTATATGCAAAAACCTGGAGATGATACTACTGTCTGTGTTACCAGAGTGATCGACCGGAAAGTTCTTCGCATTTTTACCGGACCTCCTGAATCAAAAGACGATGACAAACGGCTGATGGCAGACTTTATGAGCGGAGAGGGAAAACGGGCCGTCTGTGGTGGAACTTCCGCAAATATTGCTGCCCGTTACTTAGATAAGCCGATTGAAACTGAGCTGAATTATTCCAACCCAGATGTCCCTCCTACCGCCACAATTGAGGGGCTGGATCTGGTAACAGAAGGAGTTCTCACTTTAAGCCGGACATTGCAGCTTTTAAAACAATATCTGTCTGATGACGTAGATATGGACTTTTTCCTTGCTTTGGATGAAGATAACGGTGCTTCCCGTTTAGCAAAGCTTATTATTGAAGACTGCACCGATCTTTATCTATTCGTTGGAAAGGCCATGAACATGGCCCATCAGAACCCGAATCTGCCTTTTGACTTGAGTATTCGTATGAATCTGGTCGAACAAATCAAAGACGCCGCCCAGAAAATGAACAAGAATGTTATTTTAAAATATTACTGATTCAATCAAAACAACAGCCGCCACAGTTTCTCCGGTATCTCACTCATACCCGTTAGAAACGATGGCGGCTGTCTTTATTCCAATCTGTTCTTTACTAATTATTCATTAATAAAGGTTCGTTAAAATTAATCCTCTGCTGTCTCCGGCATATTCTCCTCATCTTCTTCTGTGAGAATCTCGCCGTCATAGACCTTCTGCATAACTCCTTCAATATACTCTACTGTATCATAATCCGGAACCATAACATATAAAGATTTTCCCTGATAAGAATAACAGTAATCTCTTGCATTCTTACCATCTGCACTAAGAGATGTAATATTCCATGCTGTGCTGTCTTCTGTCTGTGCCTTCACAAGACTCTTCAACTGGGCATCCGATAAATTCGTCTGCACACAGCCGGATACCGCAGATAAAATATCCGTATAATTCGTCAGTACCGATGGAGAACACATCTTATCAATCATTCCCTCGATTACATACTGCTGATCTTTTCCACGCTGTCTCTCACCGCCTGGAACGCTCTTACGGTCTCTTGCAAACCACAGGGCCTCAGCACCATTCATCTCATTATCCCCTTTGGAATAGGTATAGTAAGGACTTAGATGTGTTGTAAATGCATAATCAGAATGTACTGTAATTCCATCCATCGCATCGATGATCTGTTCAACGCCACTGAAATTAACTCTTACATAGTAATCGATATCAATTCCGCCATACAATTCTTCTAATGTCTCCATAGAACAATCTACACCATAAATACCAGCATGAGTCAGTTTATCCTTCTCACCGTTGGTTACATTCGGAAATTCCACATAGTAATCACGCGGTGTTGTTGTCAACAGGATCTGTCTCGTTGTTGGATTAATTGTCGCGATGATATTCACATCGCTTCGGCTGTTCGTTGAAATATCTCCAAATACATCAATACCGGAAATATAAATTGTAAAACAATCCTTTGTTACATCGATATCTTTGGCAGCTTTTACAGCTGTCTTGATCTCAATATTCTCCAATGTCTTTGTATCATCAGTAAAAGTGTCGAAATCTTCTTCAATGGTCGTTCTCATACCTTCGTTCATGATAATTGCCTGAACTTCACCATCATACAGTGCCTGTACCTGACTGTCCATGTCACTGTATTCCTTCGTGTTAAGGGATGATCCGAGCTGATCTTCAATCTCACTGATTGCCTGATCTGTCTTATCTCTGTCAAGAGAAGCCTGGATACCAAACTGATAATCCGCAGCATCATTGAGACTCTCTGCAGCATCATTCGCCATTACGACAACCACAATCTTATCGATCTTATAATCGGAGCTTGTAATATTCGTAATCAGACTGTTCGCCCGCAGCATGAAATAAGATCCCATCGCCAGAACCACGCACATAAGAAGACTGACAACCTTACCTCCTATATGCATCTTCTGAGTAAACTGTGTTAAAAGTACAATCAGCCAGATTAAAAGCAAAACGACACCAATAATCAATACGTAAGTTGTACTAAGCAGATTCAGAACAAGGACAAATCCCAGGCACACAACAGTAAGTACCAGTTGGATCAGTGCCAAAATCAGACCGATTCTATGTCTTTTGTCCCGTTCTTTCACGGATTTTACCGCCATTTTCCCACCTCTTTCTTTTGTTTCGAAATTAATTTCTCATCTATCGTAAAAGGGAAAAAGCCGCAATGTGTTAGGAGGCCGGTCTTTCGACTGCCCTTTGCGGCTTTTCGTCTCCGATAGGTACGCCTATCGCCCATATCATAACACAAAACAGTAAAATTGACAATATTAAGATAAAATATCCTCTAATACCTCTGCACTGCATGGCTGTCGATATGGATTGAACTTATCATTGAACCGTACATAATTCTCATCTGGCTCAAATCCGTCTTTACCGGCTTCTTTAATTGCTTCAATCAGGCCATCCTCTTCTTTTACAATCGGCCCCGGAAGCTCTTCGATGCCAAAAT
>JAUNBT010000507.1 GCA_030526985.1 Lachnospiraceae bacterium
GTCAGCAAGCTGACGAGCGCTCGCAGCAATTATGCCGAGGCATAATTGAATAAAAACAATTTAGTGTTTTTATTCAAAGGTTATCTTGGCAGACGAGCCCGCAGGCAACCTTGATGAAGATACTGAAGCCGAGATCATGGGTATTTTGAAAGAGTGTGCCCACCAGATACCTGATAACACGAAATAAATATAAATTTCGTTGTAACACTTGACATTACAACAAGAACATGGTATTATCTCAATGTAACAACAAACATTACAACAAAAAACAATTATCGGGAGGTAATACAATGAGTAATTATAGCAAAGTAAGCGTAGCACAGGATGCAAGAACAGAACTTCATGACCAGCTTTCATTAACAGGAGCAGAAGTTAGTATCAATAATCTTCCAGCAGGAGCAAGTGTACCTTTTGTTCATTCACACAAGAATAACGAAGAGATTTATGTAGTTCTTGCAGGAAAAGGAAAAGCTATTGTTGACGGAGAGACGATTGAGCTTGCAGCAGGCGATTGGATGCGTATTGCACCAGCAGGTAAGCGTCAATTCTTCGCAGCAGACGATTCAGCAATCAGTTTTGTCTGTATTCAGGTGAAGGAGAATTCCCTGGAAGGATATACCATGGATGATGCAGTGGTAGCTGAATAATCTATAGTATATCAAGTAATTCATAATAATCTTATGTGAAAAAAGGAAACAAAGAAAAGAATCTACAGGAATGCCTGTTGTATTTTCTTTGTTTCCTTTTTTATGATGAGTACAAAAATAAAAAGCGAAATATTTCAAAAATCTGAAATATAGTATTAGGAAAGACTATCTCAATTTAGTTGCAAGTATCACTGCGGATAATAAGGACAACATTCCACCAAATAGAAACGGAGCAAATACTCCAATACTGTCCCAGAGCAATCCTGCAATCACACTTGCTGGCAGAAGAGCGATTCCGGCAAGTGTGGAATGCAGACCAAGTACAGTCCCTTTTAACTGTGGTGGTGCAATTTCAGCAATAAATGCACGTTCGACACCAGCGGTGGCAGCAGTGTAGATTCCATAAATGACGAAAATCAGTATCATAAACGGCTTAGTGCTGCAAAAAGCAAAGCCAAAGTATACCAGGGAGAAGGTGATATATCCGCCTACCAGCAGCTGCTTTCTCCCAATTTTATCCGATAGCTTGCCACAGGGAATGGCGAAAATGGATGCAGTTACATTATAGATAAAGTAAAGCAAGATCGTGGTGCTGCTGTCAAATCCTATATTAGAAGCCCTAAGAAGCAGGAAACTATTGGAGGAGTTACCAAGTGTAAAAAGGAAAGTGACTGCAAGATAAAGCTTTAATTTCCCATCCAGTTTCGATATGTTTTTCCAAAAGTAATCCCGTTGAATAAATTCACGGGATTCTTTTCTTTCATGAACAAAGAAAAATAAGATGAGTGCTATCACAATTGGGATAATAGAGAATGCAAAAACAGCTTTGTAGCCATTGGAGCCGATGTTTTTCATCAGGATAAACGCAAGTAGAATACCAATAGCGGATCCTGCCATATCCAGCATTTTATGTATGCCAAATGCTTTTCCCATGTTGTTTTTATCAGCACTTTCCGATACCATAACATCTCTAGGTGCAGTTCGGATTCCTTTACCAAAACGGTCGA
>JAUNBT010000121.1 GCA_030526985.1 Lachnospiraceae bacterium
AAGGAGTACACAAAACTGCTATCGCATTTATGAAATTAGAAGAGCCGGTTAGTTTCGAGGAGGGAAATCCGGAGATGGATGCAAAATTATTTTTTACTCTGGCATCCTGTAACCCGGAACAGCATCTTGATAACATGCAGAGACTTTCTAATATGATGATGAATGAGAAAGCAATGGAAGCACTATTAGAAGCAAAAACACCGGAAGACCTTCTTAAGATTCAGGAAGAATGTCTGGATAATTAGGGTGAGTGGAGGAGAAAATTATGAATATATTAATGTCGATTTGGACCTATTTTGCGACAAACGTATTACAGCAGCCAGCTTTTATGATTGGTTTGATTGTTATAATTGGTTATGTCTTACTGGGAAAACCGTGGTATGATGTACTTGCAGGAGCAATTAAAGCGATTGTAGGTTATTTGATTTTAACAGTTGGTTCTTCTGGATTGGTCAGCAACTTCCGTCCAGTACTGGTAGGATTAAAAGACAGATTTAATATGGACGCGATGGTAATCGATCCTTATTTTGGACAGAACGCCGTAACAAATGGTGTAATGGAAGTGTTTGGAAAAGGATTTGGAAATGCGATGATCCTTTTATTGATTGCATTTTTAGTCAACATTTTACTGGTTCGTTTCAGTAAATACACAAAGCTTCGTGCCTTATTTACAACAGGACATGTACAGGTCCAACAGGCTGCGACAGCATACTGGCTGATTCTCTTCGCATGTCCGTTCCTTGCAAACAGCGATGTGAAGCTGATTGTGGTAATGGCAATTATTTTAGGTGCTTACTGGGCAGTTGGCTCTAATCTTACAATCAAACCGTGTCAGGAATTGACAGATGGTGCAGGTTTCTGTCTTGCTCATCAGCAGATGTTTGGTGTTGCAATTAATACATGGATTGCTGAGAAAGTATTCGGAAGCAAAAAAGGAAAGAAAGCGAAAAAGATTGATGATATTGAATTACCAGGATTTATGTCCATATTCAATGAAAATATGGTTTGTACCTCTATCCTGATGTTGATTTTCTTCGGAGCTATCCTTTGCATTCTGGGAAGAGATTATTTGACAGAACAGGGATTTTTGGCAGAAGGTGCAAGTATGGTATTCTATGTAATCCAGACCTGTCTTTACTTCTCCGTATACCTGGCAATCTTGCAGTTAGGAGTAAGAACCTTCGTAACAGAGCTTACCGCTTCTTTCCAGGGAATCGCAGACAAGCTTCTTCCGGGTTCTGTACCAGGTGTAGACTGTGCAGTTATTTACGGATTTGGTTCTGCAAATGCAGTACCTCTTGGATTTTTAGCAGGATTTTTAGGACAGATTTTAGCAATTGTAGCTTTGGTTGTATTGAAGAGTCCGGTTCTCGTTATTTGTGGATTCGTACCAGTTTTCTTTGATAACTCAACAATCGCAGTATTTGCTAATGAAAAAGGCGGTATTAAGGCAGCACTGATTCTGCCGTTTATCTCCGGTCTTTGCCAGGTATTTGGTTCTGCTATTATTGCAGGATGGGTTGGAATGGCAGCCTACGGCGGATATCTTGGTATGTGGGACTGGGCAGTAATCTGGCCGATCATGACAGCAGTGATGAAGTTCTTAAGCTACGCAGGCATTATCCTGATTGCAGTTGTTTTACTTGCAATCCCTCAGATCCAGTACAGAAAAGACAAAGAAGGTTACTTCCTGATTACAGAATATTACGAAGCATATAAAGAATTAAAAGGGATTGAGTAATTCATTAAGGGAATAGTAAATAATATAGTCGATAAATAGTAAATGATACGCGGCTGTCCGGACCAGATTCCGGCAGCTGCCAGATTCCAAGAAAGGATGAAAATAAAATGGCAAAAGAAAATATGAGTATTTTAGTATGTTGTGCAAACGGAGCAGGTTCCAGTTTAATGATGAAGATGACAGTTCAGAAGGTGCTCGATAAAGTCGGGATGAAACCGGGAAAGATTCATCACTGTGCATTATCTGAAGGCAAGAGTGCAGCAGCACAGTTTGATATTGTATTTTGTGCTCAGAACTTTGCTAATATGTTTAAAGACGCAGAGAAAAAAGGAACAAAAGTGATTGGACTTCGTAATATTATGTCTCCGAAAGAGATTGAAGAAAAAATGAGAGAAAACGGCATCATTTAGTCACAAATAAACATAAACGATCATATAATCCTGGTTTTGTATTGTAAAAAGCGAGGACAGGTTATTTTTACGCAAAAATGAGAAAAAATATTCATAAAATTCAAAAATTAACGTGACATGAATCATAAAAACGGCTATACTGGTGCTAATAAGAAATAATACAAGGAGTAGATTATGAAAAGAGAACGTGCATATGTAGATAACAGAAGAAATAAAATACTCGAGATTATGGAAGCACAGCCGGAAGTGAAGGTAGAAGAGTTAGCGAAGACATTTGAAGTATCTCCGATTACAATTCGAAGGGATCTGCAATATTTAGAAGATAATAAGAAACTGGTCCGGTTCTACGGAGGAGCCAGTGTAAAGAAAAAGGAAGAGCAGATTCAAGATGAGGTTAAGCTTTATCGGACTTTAATTGCCCGTTATGCGGCGACTCTGGTGGAAGATGGGGATACGATCTTTATCAACACCAGCTCGAATGCACTTGGCATGCTGGAATATATCGATAAGCAGAATGTTACGGTAATTACCAATAACGGCAGGGCAATCAATAAGGAGCATAAAGACGGGATTAATGTAATTTTGACCGGTGGAGAGCTTCGATATCCGAAGGAAGCCATGGTGGGAGATTTTGCAATTCGTAACCTGCAGACAGTCTATGCAAAGAAGAGCTTTGTCGGCTGCAGCGGTATTTCGGAAGAGTGTGGAATGACGACGGAGATTGCAAATGAAGTGAATATTAATGAATTGATGATTAATAATGCGTTAAAAGAGACCTATATCCTTGCGGACCATACAAAGATCGGGAAAAACAGCAGTTTTATCAGCTGCACGATTGAAAAGATCGGCAATCTGATTACCGATGAACTGGCTCCTGCAGATCAGCTTGAACTGATGCGGGAAAAAGGAGTAAAGATCCATATTGTGAAAAAGGGCGAATGATTTTCACGGATTTTTATGATAAATTGATCGTGCAGCCCCATTCATGGAGGATTTGCACATGGCAAAGGCTTATACACTTGGTTTATATGAAAAATCCATGCCGGCTTCTTTAAGCTGGAAAGAAAAGCTTACAGCAGCAAAAGAGGCCGGTTTTGATTTTGTTGAAATCAGTATTGATGAGACAGAGGAAAAACTGGCAAGATTGGATATGACAGCGGAAGAAAGGCTGGAACTTGTAAAGACAATGAAAGAGGTTGGTGTACCAATCCGGACAATGTGTCTTTCTGGTCACCGCAAATATCCTCTTGGCAGCAATGACCCGAAAATCTGTGAAAGAGGAATGGAGATTATGGAAAAAGCCATCGCTCTTTCAGAAGATTTAGGAATCCGGATTATCCAGCTGGCTGGATATGATGTATATTATGAAGAATCCTCACCGGAGACGGTGGCCCGGTTCGAGAAGAATTTAAGAGCAGCTGTCCACATGGCAGAGCGGGCCGGAGTTTTACTGGGATTTGAGACAATGGAGACAGAGTTTATGAATACCGTCGAGAAGGCGATGCACTACGTTTCCAAAATAAATTCTATTTATCTTAACGTCTACCCTGACTGCGGAAATATTACAAATGCAGCAGTGACCTACCAAAGTGATGTTTTGGAGGATCTGAAAAAAGGGGCAGGACGTATTACCTCCATGCACCTAAAAGAAACCATTCCGGGAAAATTCCGGGAGATTCCATTTGGCACTGGGCATGTGGACTTTGAGTCAATGATATCCACTGGCTGGCAGCTTGGAGTCCGCAAATTTGTAACAGAATTTTGGTATACCGGAAATGAAGCCTGGCGTGAGGACCTTGCATTTGCAAGAAACATGATGGGAACAATTTTGGACAGGCAAAGTGAGGGAAAAGAATGATGAAAGTAACAAAAAAAGTAATAGGTAATTTAAATAAATGCTATTCCATTGCCCCGCTGACTTATCAGGGCAAAAAACATTTTCTTGTGGCAGCGGAAAAAACAGATCCATGTTATTTATTTGACTTAGATGGAAATCAAGAAGACACAGTCTGGGAAGGACCTGGCGGTGTTATGAGCATGGCTCAGATTCCGGGAAGCGACGGATGCTTTTTATCCACCCACAAATTTTATTCACCAAATGATTCAAAAGAGGCAAAGATTGTTGTCGTGACACCTTTGGAAAAAGGAAACTGGCAGGTAAAGACACTGGTAGAAATTCCTCATGTGCATCGTTTTGATATTGTGACACGAAACGGCGTGAATTACTTAATTGCGTGCGCATTGAAATCCGGTCATGAGTTCAAAGAAGACTGGTCCATGCCTGGAAAAGTCTATGGAGCAGTTCTCCCAGATGATTTAAGTGGTTTTGATGAGAACCATCAGTTAGAACTTACTGTATTAAAAGATAATATGTTGAAAAACCACGGTTACTATAAAGTAAACGACGAAGGGATTGATACTTGTATTATTTCTGCGGACTGCGGTGTATTTCAGTTTATCCCTCCAGCAAGTAAAGAAGAAAACTGGGAGATTAAAACATTAATTGAGGATGCAGCAAGTGACGCAGTGCTGATCGATTTGGATGAGGACGGCGAAAAAGAACTGGTTGTGTTAGCACCGTTTCATGGAGAGTATATTCGAATCTATAAGAAGATAGACGGAAGCTTTAAGCAGATTTATCAGTATGAAAAATCTGCGGAGTTTACCCATGCAATTTATGGCGGCATGCTCTGTGGAAAACCGGCAGTCGTCATCGGTCACAGAAAAGGAGAAAGAAATCTGATTGCATTTACCTATAATAAAGAACAAAAGGCATATGAGAGTCAGATTCTAGATGAGGACTGTGGTTCTGCAAATGTGTATCACTACGTAAAAGACGGCAAAGACATTATCATCGGGGCAAACAGAGAGATTGATGAAATTGCCATGTATACCATTGAGGCGTAAAAAAACTTTCAACCTTTAACGAGAATCAGGAGGATAAAAAATGCTGGAAGAATTAAAAAAAGAAGTCTATGAAGCCAACATGGAGCTTCCGAGAAGAGGACTGATTACCTATACCTGGGGAAATGTAAGTGGAATTGACCGGGAAAGCGGCTACTTTGTAATTAAGCCAAGTGGTGTAGACTATGATGTATTAAAACCGGAAGATATGGTTGTGATGGATCTTGAGGGCAATAAAATAGAAGGAAAATACCGACCTTCTTCTGACACACCGACTCATCAGGAGCTTTATAAAAAATATCCGGAAATCGGAGGGGTGGTACACACCCACTCTCCCTATGCAACATCCTGGGCGCAGGCAGGACGCAGTCTTCCCCTTTATGGAACGACCCATGCAGATTATTTTTATGGTTCCATTCCTTGTGCCAGAAGTCTGACAGAAGCAGAAATCGAGGAAGCATATGAGAAAAATACAGGTCTGGTCATCATTGAAACATTTGAGAAAATGAAGATGAATCCGATGTATACACCAGGCGTTTTGTGTACCAATCATGGACCATTTACCTGGGGAAAGGATGCAGCGGAGGCGGTTCACAACTCGGTTGTACTTGAGGAAGTGGCAAAGATGGCAATGTTTACAGAGACCGTCAATCCAAAAGTTGACCCGGCACCGAACTGTATCCGAGATAAGCATTTTTTCAGAAAACACGGAGAAAATGCTTATTACGGACAGTAAAACAAAAGTAGAGTGACGGATGATGATAAAAACAGTTTTCTTTGATATTGATAATACCCTTTACAGCTATGATCAAGCCAATGAGAAAGCGATGAAAAAGATATATGGATACTGTTTCAGAGAGTTCGGATGGAGTTTGGAAGAATGTGAGGAGCGTCTTGGTGCTTCCCAGAGGGAAATCGGAGGTTTAAACCATAAAAAGACGGCGGTAATACACAATCGGTTGATCCGCTTCCAGAACATGCTTGAAATGGCGAAAAAGCCAGTCTTTCCCCACAGCAGATCCCTATATCAGCTCTACTGGAAAGAGCTTCTTACTTGTATGGATCCGGAACCCGGGGCAAAAGAATTCTTGTGTTTTCTGAAAAAAAGTGGCATCCGCATAGGGATTGCCACGGATATGACAGCATATATGCAATTTCGGAAACTGGAAATTCTGGGAATGGCACCTTACATCGATTTTATGGTGACAAGCGAGGAGGCGGGAGCGGAAAAGCCGGAGAGAGCATTTTATGAACGCTGTCTTGATAAGACACCGGACCAGCCTAATCAGTGTCTTATGATTGGTGATAATTTAAAAAAGGACGTACAGGGGGCACTCAATATGGGAATGGAGGCACTTTGGTACCATAAGGAGGAAACAAAAGATTGGGAAGAACGGCGGTTTTCTTCCTTTGGTGATACCAAAAAGCTTGCATCTGTGCTGAAATAGAAAACAGAAAGTATGGACAATTAGGAATAAACCTTATACGAAAGGCAGGATTATAAAATGAGATTTTTTTTAGATACAGCAAATGTGGAGGATATTAAAAAAGCCAACGATATGGGCGTAATCTGTGGAGTTACCACAAATCCGTCTTTGATTGCAAAAGAGGGCAGAGATTTTTCTAAAGTAATTAAAGAGATTACAGATATCGTAGATGGACCAATCAGCGGTGAGGTAAAGGCAACAACCGAAGACGCAGAAGGTATGATTAAAGAGGGCAGAGAAATTGCCGCAATTCATAAAAACATGGTCGTTAAGATTCCAATGACAGCAGAGGGTTTAAAAGCATGTAAAACTCTTTCTTCAGAGGGAATTAAGACAAATGTAACCTTGATTTTTAATGCAAATCAGGCACTTTTAGCAGCCAGAGCAGGAGCAACCTATGTATCTCCATTTTTAGGGCGTTTAGATGATATTAACGTAAGAGGCGTAGATTTAATTCGGGAAATTGCAGAGATTTTTGATATTGCCGGATTAGATACGCAGATTATTGCAGCAAGCGTAAGAAATCCAATTCATGTGACAGACTGTGCATTGGCAGGAGCCCATATTGCTACAGTGCCTTATGGTGTTATTATGCAAATGTTGAATCATCCTCTTACAGATGCAGGAATTAAGAAGTTTCAGGATGATTACAGAGCAGTGTTTGGCGAGTAGGAGGCAGATTATGAAGAAAGCAGAGCTTTTAAAGAGAGCGAATGAAGTCAGAAAAGGAATCCTTACCGGTGTTCACGCAGCAAAGGCCGGACACCCAGGAGGTTCCCTATCTGCAGCAGAGGTGTTTACCTATCTTTATTTTGAGGAAATGAATGTTGACCCGAAGAATCCAAAAGATCCGGACAGAGATCGTTTTGTATTATCGAAAGGGCACACGGCACCGGGCCTTTATGCTGCTTTGGCAGAAAGAGGATATTTTCCAAAAGAAGATTTACTGACTTTAAGAAAAATCGGTTCTCATCTTCAGGGGCATCCATGTATTTCTCATACTCCGGGTATCGATATGTCAAGTGGTTCCTTAGGACAGGGAATCTCCGCTGCAGTCGGCATGGCACTTGCCGCAAAGATTCAGAATAAATCCTACCGTACCTACACCCTGCTGGGGGATGGGGAGATTCAGGAAGGACAGGTCTGGGAAGCGGCTATGTTCGCAGGGCACAAAAAACTGGACAATCTGACTGTAATCGTAGATAATAATGGACTTCAAATTGATGGACCGGTGGCGGAAGTTTGTTCCCCATATCCCATTGATGAAAAGTTTAAAGCGTTTGGGTTCCATGTAATTTTAGTGGAAGATGGAAATGATTTTGATCAGCTTCATGCAGCATTTGAGGAAGCAAAAAAGACAAAAGGACAGCCTTCTGTCATTGTAATGAAGACGGTAAAAGGAAAAGGAATCTCCTTTATGGAAAATCAGGTGTCCTGGCATGGAAGTGCGCCGAATGATGAGCAGTATGAACAGGCGATGAAAGAACTGGAAGAAGTGGAGGAAGCATTATGTCAGAAGTAAAAAAGATTGCCACGAGAGAAAGTTATGGAAATGCTTTGGTGGAACTTGGGAAAACCAATGAAAATCTGGTTGTTTTGGACGCTGACTTAGCAGCCGCAACGAAAACCGGAACCTTCAAAAAAGTATTTCCGGACCGTCATATTGATTGTGGAATTGCAGAGTGTAATATGATGGGCATTGCAGCCGGACTTGCGGCAGCAGGAATGGTGCCTTTTGCCAGTACTTTTGCCATGTTTGCGGCAGGACGTGCCTTTGAACAGGTGAGAAATTCCATCGGGTATCCTCACTTGAATGTGAAAATTGGAGCAACTCACGCTGGTATTTCTGTAGGTGAGGACGGTGCGACTCATCAGTGTAACGAGGATATTGCTTTGATGCGGACCATCCCTGGAATGACAATCATTAACCCGGCAGATGACGTGGAAGCAAAAGCAGCAGTAAAAGCTGCATTTTACATGGACGGACCAGTTTATCTTCGGTTTGGACGTCTGGCAGTTCCTGTCATCAACGATCGTAAAGATTATGAATTCCAGATTGGAAAAGGAGTAGTCTTAAAAGAGGGAACCGATCTTACCATCATCGCTACCGGCCTTTGTGTCAGCGAAGCACTTGAGGCAGCAAAAAAACTGGAGGCAGATGGAATCCGTGCTAAAGTGGTAAATATTCACACGATTAAACCATTGGATGAAGAACTGGTGATTGCCTGTGCAAAAGAGACCGGAAGAATCGTGACGGTGGAAGAACATTCAGTAATCGGCGGGCTTGGCGGTGCTGTCTGTGAATGTGTCAGTGAAAACTGCCCGGTTCCAGTAACGAGAATCGGAATCATGGACACCTTCGGCGAATCCGGACCTGCAAAAGATCTGATTGCAAAATATGGATTGGACGCAGAGGGAATTTATAAAAAAATAAAGAGTTGCGATATAAAGTAGAAGTGTGTTTTTGTAAAAAAGAAGCGTCCAATCATTGATGACTGGGCGCTCCTTCACTATAAAGTGTGTTAGGCGTATTATTAGATGATAACATCTCCAGATAATGCATTGCTTGTCGCAATGTTGGCAGCCTCTGCTGTCTCGTATTCTTTTGCCATCTCATTTAAATCTGTCACATGTTCGTTTACCATTTTAATCATTCGGCTGATGTCATCCTGAAGATCGTTGAATTTTTTCTTATATGCGGTAGATGCATCGCCGCTCCAGATGCTTCCACTTAAGCCGTTTACCATGCTGCTCATCTGACTTGTAAGGCTCTTGATTTGATTTCCTGTAGAGTTAAATGAATTTGCTGTGCTTGTTAATTTGGAAGTAGTAA
>JAUNBT010000508.1 GCA_030526985.1 Lachnospiraceae bacterium
TATCTTGACCTTCCGGAGATGGGAGCCGTCGGCGATGCAAAGGTTATTGCCATTGAGCCATGTCCTCCAATTAAGCCGGGCAAGGGAAACGTCATAACAGGCACGTTTCACCATGAAGCAGGGCAAACGATAGATATTCACGTTCAGGGATTGGACAAACCGATAGGCTGTACTGCAAATCACCCTTTCTGGTCGGCAACTCGCCAAGACTTCGTTGAAGCGGGAACACTACAACCTCAGGAAGACCTTCTTCTTTATGATGGTCAAATAACGAAAGTCATTCAGATACTTCCGCGTCCAGGTCCAGAACGAGTTCATAATCTCGAAGTTCTTAATGAACATGTGTACTACGTTGAAAACGTTGGGTTGCTTGTTCATAATGAATGTATCGAACAAAAACGAGATTCTCTAGGACGTTTTGAAGGTAAAGAAGGAACAGAACTTCGTCCAGGAAGTATAGCAGAAAAGCGTGCACATGCAATTGCGCTCATGTTTGGTGCACGAGAAGTGTATGAACAAGTTACATTAATCTCGTCTCATCCGGAATTAGAAGGCAAACACCGGAGGATGGATTTAGTAGTTAAACTTGATGACGGTACATATCTTGGTATTGAAGTAAAATCTGGTGGTGCCAAACGCAATCAGTTTCAAAGAAAGTTTGATGACAGTGCTGGTAAATATACTGTGAGTGGAGTTGGTCCTAACACAAATATAACAATTTCCAAGATTGAAACATGGACATTTAACAATTATGAATAATGGAGTAGACATGAAACGAGAAAATGGACTGCCTGAGCAATTGAAGCTTCTTTTTATAGAGCATCTCGATGAATCCATGAAAAGGCACGGATTTTCTAGAAGATATAATAGTCTCCTCTACTCAAGACAAGTAGAGTATGGTAGACAAGTAATATCAGTGGAAGCTAATTATTACAAACATGACAATGAAGTACGATTTATTCCATGTATTGAATGTTTTTCAGCGCGTATAAATAAATTATTAAGTGCTATACTTGAAACATCAAATAATGATTGCTCAAATCCACGGTATTCGCAAGCCCTGGCTGATAATCTATTAGGCAAAGGTGATTTTATCAGTGTTTATTCTTTAAAAACATGGAAGTCTCAATCAGAATTGCTCTCTAAGATAATCTCAACTTTCCCGACTTACTTTCCATTGAGCAGTTTATCTCAGAATATATTGGCATTTAAGAACATACTAGAATATGGTCTTTTTGATGATTTGAATGCGATAAAAACTTACGCAGATATTTCTTCGGATAATTTCATTTATCAACACAACAAAATACTTGATGATTTATATGAAAACCTTAAAGAAATAGGCAAAGATGAGCATTTTTCCAATGAATCTTTGCAATACGAAAAGGCTTTATTTTTTAGTTTTGGAGCAATGGTTATTTTAAAGGAATATGTAAGGGCATTTCAATTTCTTGATGATCTTCGTTGTTTAGATGATCCACGTTATTATGATTTTCGTTCTGTGGCTAAAGAATATATACATAGGCTGCTGTAATTGTTTGACGCATTTATCCTGAGTCGACCAGTTCCTTGGCAAAAAGTTGGATGGTAAAATTTGTGAAAATCGGAAGAGCATAGCCTGGCGAAAATATTCCATGATGAGTAA
>JAUNBT010000509.1:0-1400 GCA_030526985.1 Lachnospiraceae bacterium
GGTGCCCTCAAAGTTGTGATAAATATGCCGGGTCTGATCCAAGGCTTAAAGTAATACATAAAATATGCAACGAGGGACTTTCTGCCGCTCGTAATACTGGAATCGATTATGCATGCTCCGAATACATCGGATTTGTCGATTCCGATGATTACATTTCAGAGGACATGTATGAGTGTATGTACAAACTAGCTAAAAAATATGACGCAGATATTGTAAGAGTTTTATACAAAGAATGTGATGAAAACTATAATCTGCAACAAAACAACAAAGAAAAAAAACAAAAGGAACAAGTTTTTTACGGAAAAACAATAGAACATAAATTCCACGATCTAAGATGTGAAAGTGCCTGTGTCGCAATATACAAATTGTCTCTCATGGCTAAATGTCGATTTAGTGTAGGGCAAACAAGCGAGGATATTGCGTTTAATTTTGACATGATGAAAAAAGCTAAAACCTTTGTTTTTTTACCAGAATGTAAATATTATTATAGATACCATTTTAATTCGATTAGTAATGGCAAAATGGGGGACAACCAATTGCACTACATTTACTTTAGAGAGCGGATTCGTGATTCCTATGTTAATAATAATTGCAGAGATTTATATAAAAAAGCTGATGTCCTGTGTACTCGTGCATATTTTGGAAGTTTACTCCGTGTTGCAATGTATGGTGTTACTGAAGGAATCAACGAGAAGGACTTTATAAAAAAACATCTTCCGTTATTACGTGCCGGTATTTTACCATTTATTTTATCTCCATCTGTGCAAATATCCAGGAAAGCTTTGGCCTTAATGCTTTGTTGCAATTTTCAGATTAGCAAAATATTACTTAGAAAGGTGATTCGGTATTATGATAAAAATATTGGTTGATGGCTTGCCAACAGGGGTAGGTGGAATTGGGACTGCTATTTTCAATTTACTAAAAAATGTTGATCTTAAAGAATATTCCATAACATTCTTGTTGACCTATGATTCTTATTACGTTGAAACGATAATAAAATATAAGTTTAATTATATTAAAATAGCACCATTTGGTAAAAAACCAATAACTTATGCTTGGCAATTGTACAAACATTTAAAATCACAAAGATATGATTATATTTGGATAAACAATACGAGTAAGGTGAATTTGTTATTGCCGTTATTAGCTAAAAGTATTAATAACGCAAGAATTGTTTGGCATGCGCATGGAGTAGATTGTGAATACTCCGGCATAAAAAGAAGGATAGTCAAAATAATAGAATATTTAAATGAGTCATATTTCTACAAATTAGTAGATACCTATATTGCTTGTTCAAAACAAGTAGCATCTTGTTGTTATAAGAATATTGGGCTGCGATATGTAACTATTATATACAACCCTATTGATATAAATAAGTTCCTATTTAACTATTCTGATCG
>JAUNBT010000509.1:1410-1638 GCA_030526985.1 Lachnospiraceae bacterium
AACATTCCAGAAGACTATGTAGTGGTAGGTACTATTGGAAGAATAACTCAAGTAAAAAACCAAGAGCTGATAGTGAGGATCTCTGCGTCAATTAACGGCAAATATTGTTTTTTCATTATTGGCGATGGAGAAGAAAAAACGAATTTAATGAAACTAGCGAACACATTAAATGCAAAGATTATATTTTGCGGTAATGTACCTAATCCAAACGATTATTTACAGATGTTC
>JAUNBT010000510.1 GCA_030526985.1 Lachnospiraceae bacterium
CTTACATATGTAATCAGGTATTTCCCGTTACAATGCGCACCGACTGCATTATTGATGATCTTTTTTGACTTCTTTGTGCTCAGGTTAAAACGGTAAACGCCAGAATACTCTTTTCCTGTATCCGTGTAGAGATTATTCCCATAGACACCTACAAGACGCATTGCAGCATCTGAGACGGAACCAAGATAGGTTTTTCCCTTTTTATTTATCTTAATTCGATAAAAATAGCTGGTATATTTATAATTTGTAGTATCTCCTACCTTTTCCTGCTCTTCCTTATATTCTGAATAATAAACAGTGGAACCGTCTGACATGGCTATTAACATCTGATGACCAGAAGCTGCGGTTGCTAAAACACTTCCATTTCCAGTCTTCTTTTTGGAGATACGCAACGTATTGTCGGAACTATCTGTCCAGATATAATATTTTCCAATCTTAGTCTTTGAATATATACCTGATTGCTTATACTCCGCAGCATCTGCTTTCGCAGTAAATCCCAAAAACATAAGACCTGCCATGAAACATAGCATGAGGGTAAGTATACGGGTTGGTTTTTTCTTCATAATGATTTCCTCCTTTGATCCTGCTCCCTTTTCAGATTCCATCCGGAACAAGAATTATTTTTTTAATTATAACAATGATGCAAAAAGAAAACAACTATATTTCCAAAAAATTTGTCTTAAATTAACAAAAAAAATTGTTACTGACAACAGAAAAATATCCAATTTGTCCATCTACAATACAGAAGAAAAATATCCTTTAATTTCCAATTGTCAGATTGACACTCATTCTTTCTATATGGTATACTGTATTTAAACATCACGATGTCCATTCTCTTTATCGGGCATCAAAATTTAAGGAGGATATAGAAATGAAAAAATTAACAAAAACGATTGCTGTGTTCCTTGCTTTTGCAGTATTTGCAAGCGGCATCATCATGAAGCCGGTGAATGTGGAAGCCAGCAGTAAAAACGCCACCTATTGTATTACTTTCGGACAGGCGTCTACCTTTAAAAAGTCCAATGGAAAACTGACCATCAAAGCACCAAAAGGTCAGATCTGGACCGCCAAGTCTTCGACCGGCATAAAAAATAAAAAAACGTCAAAGACTAAACTCAGTTACAAGATTGCCAAAAACTGCAAATGACAGAAAAAAACGACGCTCCCAAGCACACACAAAGCCAATTACAAAAAGTTATTAAAAGTTTATAAATCCCAGCGTAAACTCTGCAAAGCAAATGAAGAAGCTTATATGGATCAGAGTCCATGTCAGCTCGTCGTTACAATAAAAAACAATAAGGTTGTAAAAGTATACTATTTGCATGCATAAAAGCAATGTCACCTCGCGTATCCGCTCGGTGTCCATAAGCCGACAAATAGAAATTCGTGTGAGCACGATTTCTACTTGTCGGCTTATTGCACACAAAAAAAGCAGAAGACTTATAATCTTCTGCTTTTATGATGATTTCTTCAATTAGTCTACGCTTACGATCTCTTTCTTATTGTAAGATCCGCAGCTCTTGCAAACTCTGTGAGGCATCATAAGGCTTCCACATTTGCTGCATTTTACTAATGTAGGAGCGCTCATCTTCCAGTTTGCTCTACGTTTGTCTCTTCTTGCTTTAGAAGATTT
>JAUNBT010000511.1:0-570 GCA_030526985.1 Lachnospiraceae bacterium
AGGAGAATTTTGTAAACCCCTTCCATGACACTTGACATTACGGAGTCAGATGTTTTTAAGACTATCAAATGTATAATCATTGCTCCAATAGCCATTATGCTAATGTAAAAACAAAGTATTTCCAAAACTGCGAATATACGTGTCATTTTGGAATTTTTAGCCAACATCGCAATTTTCCATCGTTTTCGAGTACCGTTAAACATTTAATTCTCCTATAGATAAAATTTTTATAACCAATAATTTTCAGTCATAGATCGAATAAAAGAAATTGAAGTTGCTTTATAACCAAATAAATCTGACTCATAAAAGACATGCCGCAAAATCAAAGAGATTATAAAAAGACCTTCAACCTACTTATATCAGATTCGACAAAAAACATTCAAGGAGTAGAAGTTGTTTCACAACAGGTTTTCAGAAAATCTGACCTTATGGTCTACATGATCAAAAAACTCAAAACATGCCATAAAACAACTTCTCATTTGATCAGACAAAAGTACCGTTAAAATATTTTTCGTTACCATGTCTGATTTCCATTAGAATTTCTAAAACTCTTTTGATGCTTCACAAAAA
>JAUNBT010000511.1:580-1632 GCA_030526985.1 Lachnospiraceae bacterium
TTGCCAGCATGTAGAGATACCTAATCTAATAAAATTTTCCTTGAGATATTCGTCTGACAATGGAATATCAGTAAACAAGGAGTATTTACAAAATAATTTTCCTTTATTTGCACCATTTGAAGCAATGCATGCATTGGGAATTCTATGTTCTTCATTAAACTTGTTACAAAACATAAGAGCTTCTTCATGTTTGTATGAAGGTATTTCATTAACAGACCATCCCATAATAGTTACGGTATTTTCACCAATCATAAACCACAAGAATACATCATAGCAACAGTCATTGTCTTTTTCTAAATGAACAAGATAATCACCATCAGAATCGACTTTGTGCTGAATTCCTAATTCATCTAACAGTTGTCGAAAATGTACTTTTGTCAAACTCATGTTACAATCTCCTTAAAATTAATTTTAAAAAGTTACAGGTTGTATTTGAGCATCTTTTTTAATAAAAGATTCTCAAATGGAAATTAAAATTATTGATCAATCTTTAAGATCATCCATCATACTTTTTTTATTGTAATTGTTTTGTGATGAATTATTATCGAGCATATTACTTTTCTTACGACCTGCGAAATAATCAAAATCATCGTTTTTCGTCATAGAATTTTCGAGATCAGAACGTGAATTCCTTCGACGTCTAGAACATTGCGACTTTTCTTGACTTAAACCCTTCACCCATTCACAGAATAATTTATAAATTTCAGAAAACGATTCAACAAAATATTTAAATAAACATTTACGGCATTTTTCTGTATGGTAAGTATTTTCGGACTCTTCTGACAGAAGATCGACCTGAGAGGTAGAAAAACCTTTTCGATCCGTTTTGCTGGTTTTCTCGTCTCTGGAAAAGTTAGAATCTGATTGTTTTTGCTGTTCTGAGACAGTTTGTGAGCAAGTTAAAGGAACTTTTTTAACGTAATCGCTTTGAGTCCCTTGCATGATCGCAACCTGTAATGAAGGAAACTTTATCACGTGGTTTAGCTCAGAAAGCGCCGAAACAACGCAGATGTTCTGTTTTGAAAAAATCACATCTTTCCAGAAATTCGCTT
>JAUNBT010000512.1:0-1283 GCA_030526985.1 Lachnospiraceae bacterium
ACTGACTTGGTGATTCCTTCTCCAGAATCAGTCAATGTTCCATCCAAATCAAATAAAATAATTCGATACATAAGTATCCCCTTTTCGTATTCTTACATTCTGTCTGGTGCAGAAAATCCCAAGATATCAATGGAGGTTTCCAACACACGTCTTGCAAATACCAACAATGCAATCCAGGATTTTTTCTTTGCCTCATCCTCTTCACCTAAAATTTTTGTCTCATGGTAAAAACGGTTAAATGCATTCGCTGTATCGTAAATATAAGAACAGATTTTATGAGGTGACTTCTCTTCATATGCGTTTTCTATCACACTTGCAAATTTACTCAACTCAAACGCCAACATTTTCTCGCTGTCATTGGAGGCACAACTCATTTTGCAAGCATTGACATCCCCGTCTTGTTCCAAAAATCGATTTAAAATAGATTTAATCCGCACGATTGTGTAAAGGATATATGGGCCAGTATCTCCTTCAAAAGAAGTGAATCGATCCACATCAAAAATATAATCTTTCGTTGCCTGATTCGATAAATCTCCATATTTAATTGCTGCAAGTCCAACAGTTTCAGCAGTTGCTCTTGCATCTTCTGATTTCACACTTCTATTCTCCACAATCTTTTGATACATCTCATCATTAATATCATGTATCAGATTTTCAAGGCGCATAACTCCACCCTGTCTTGTTTTAAATGGCTTTCCGTCTTTTCCATTCATAGTACCAAATCCCAGGAAGAACAGGCCGGTATCTTCCTTCACTAATTTGGTCTTTCTTGCGCAACGAAAAACCTGTGTAAAATACAACTCCTGTCTTTTATCCACCACATAGATAATCTCATCTGGTGAAAACAACTTCATCCGTTCCACTATAGTAGCCAAATCTGTTGTATTATATAACGAAGCACCATCTGATTTTAGGATCATACATGGTGGTATTTCTTTCGTATCGGTGTCTTCCTTTACATCAACCACAAGAGCTCCCTGATCCAAATGAGCATAACCTTCTTCTTTCAAATACTTTACCATATCCGGAATATACGGCTGAGCATCCGACTCTTTTTTCCACAAATCAAAAGATACATTCAGTTTTTCATAATTTCTCTTCAAATCAGTCACAGACACATTTAAAATATGGTTCCATAATGCCATATATCCAGGATCACCTTGCTGTAATTTATGGGTAGCCTCCATAGCTTCATCTTTATAAGCTTCATCTGTTTTCGATTTTCCGCTGGCCGCCGGATAGATTTCCTCCAGTTCGCTGATGGTAAATGGTGCGTCCGATGG
>JAUNBT010000512.1:1293-1631 GCA_030526985.1 Lachnospiraceae bacterium
TGATAATCCTCCTGAAAATAAACCAGTTCTGGTTTGCGATGACGAAGTTCTGTGATAATTAGTCCCATTTGAAGGCCCCAATCGCCCAAATGTACATCTCCAATCACTTTATGCCCCATAAAACGACCCAATCTTTTAATGCTTTCTCCAATAATCGCAGAACGTAAATGTCCCACATGGAGAGGTTTTGCCACATTTGGTCCGCCATAGTCAATCATGATTGTCTTTGGAGACTTTGCCTGTTCCACTCCCAGATGCTCATCTTCTGACATTTTAAGCAGATAATCTGCAAGAAATTCTTTTTTTACTTTTAAATTAATAAATCCAGGATTCACAGC
>JAUNBT010000513.1 GCA_030526985.1 Lachnospiraceae bacterium
AACGATAAGAATATCTATGATTTCTCCTCTACGAACCGCTGCAATCATAACTAAACTGCACCTCCTCTCTTATACCACCTACAAAGCCATTGTAACCTCCGAATATGCAAGATTCTTGCTTATTGCAAAAAATTGTTTCTTTTATTGGCAAAAAAAAGCAATAATTATCTATTTTTTGTATGTTTATGTACACAATCATAAACACAGACAAAAAGATAATCATTGCCATAAATGATAAGATATTTAGTTTTTTCATTTATCACACTTAAGTTTGACAATGAAACCAACAGGAAGCCTTGGTTTACAGACTTCCCATTGGTTTTACTGGCAAACTTGAGATATTATAATGCAATCAATTGTCAAATCAAAGCATCTGATGTCACGCCATAATCCTTCATTAAGCTTTTCTCTATTTCATCATATTCATCCTTCGTAATTAATTTAAGACGAAGCAATTTTTTTAACATTGATACCTGCATCGTATATCTTAATAACTTTTCTTCTTCCATAATCATCACCCGTTATGAAGTGACCTTTGACAAGTGTAAATTGCAAAAATCACCGCAAATTTTTCCTTTCATTAAAATTATATCACACTTAAAAATGAAGTCCACCGACTTATCCAAAATAACAAAATTTTATGAGAATTATGCATTTTTCTTTCAGTTTTCACTTTCTCATAAAGAATGGGAATGAACGTGATTCATTGTACTAAAATCTGTACAATACAAAACAGATAGTATATAATTATAAGATGAAATGTAACGTGTTAAATGCACAAGAAAGGGGAAAATATGAGAAAGAAAAGTTTAAGGGTGTTATTTGTAATTGTATTAAGTGTTACGATGTTTACAGGATGTACTTCAACCAATGGAGAGAAAAATGAGACAAAAAGTACAACTGCAGAAAAGAAGGAAGCAACAACAGAAAGTGCAAGTGCAATAGAGACAAAACATGAAGATATTGGAGATGATGCGAATATTTCTGATCTATATAGTTATTTAGATTATGCCGAGGAAAAAGATGATTCTATGGAATTGATCATTGTCCTTGGATGCAATACGTATACGTTTCAGAAAAATCTTAGTGCCAAACAGATTGTATTTGGAGAGGGACTAAAAGAAGCATCTAACATTCAAGTTAAAATGAGTGATGATAGTAATCAGGAAGCAAAGATTACGTTAGATATCCCTAAAAATAACTTGGAAATTAATAATCTTTCGATTGATGCGACAGTTACTTTGAAAGCAGAAAGTTTATTAGATGGAGATGGAAAGAAAGTTACTAAGGACTGTACGATTGTTCCAAATTATGTGTATAAAGATACTTCAAAAGCAACACAGGAGCAAAAATCCGAGGAAAAAACAAATTGGGAAGTCAGTGATAATGGAGTGAAATTGATTGCCAAATATGAGGGATGTCGTCTTGATGCATATAGGGCTCCGTCAGGAATATGGACGATAGGATATGGCCATATTGAAGGAGTAAAAAAAGGAGATACGTTATCTTCGAATGACGAGGCATTAGATTTATTAAAAAAAGATTTAAGGAGATATGAAGCTCAAGTTAATAAGCTTATAAAACAAGGAATAATAAGTTTTCCTTTAAATCAAAATCAGTTTGATG
>JAUNBT010000122.1 GCA_030526985.1 Lachnospiraceae bacterium
CCATTCCGGACAGTGCCAAGGAAGCATTGACAAAGGCCCAGGCAAATGGGCATCTTACTTTCATCAACACAGGAAGACCCTTAAGCATTCTTCCAAAAGAAGTAATGGAACTTCCATTTGATGGATATCTGTGCGGCTGCGGCAGCCATATTATTGTAAACGATACTGTCATTTTTGATCAGGAATTAACTTCCGGACAATGCAGCGACATTCTTTTCAGGGCAAGAAAGATGTCTGTTCCCGTTATTTTAGAAGGGAATCAGTATTGTTACATAGACAGTAAAGGGGCCATCGACCCAAAGCTTGACGCCAATAATCATCTACTCATGGAGGAATTTCCGGATTCCATCTTAGATGCAGCAAAGTGTGAACAGCTCTCCTACAGCAAATTCTGTGCAATCTGTCAGACGAGAGAACAGTTAGATGAATTTCTATCCCCGTTTTGTGATTTTTTAGAGCCGATTGACAGGGGCAGCCATTTTTATGAAATTGTTCCCGCTGGTTTCAGCAAAGCAAGTGCAATTGATACTGTCCTTCGCTATCTCGACCAGCCAATCGACGACTGCTATGCCTTTGGCGACAGCTCCAACGACTTATCCATGTTAAATCATGTTCCCTACAGCATTGCTATGGGAAATAGTGACGACGTGGTCTTGAAGGCAGCTTCCTATGTGACTACTCCGGTTTGGAGACATGGGATTTATACGGCAATGAAGCATTTTCAGTTAATCTAAGATCACTTTTTCAAATTATAAGATTCCTATCATGCCTGAAGTATGAGGTGGAATCCGGATAATAGACACCGTTCCCATTCCTTTTTTACTGACTACTGTAAGATCACCGTCACACATAATTTCCAAGCGCTGTTTCACGTTGGAAATGCCAATATGGGCTTTTGGTGTCTGTTTTCCATTCTGGTGAAACGAGCCTGTCCCTTCTGTATCCGAAGGCAATTTTCCCAGATAGATTTCTTCCATATCAAATCCGACACCATCATCTTCAATCATAATTTCATACCATTCCCCGCCTATATCACGGAAAGAATATTCCGGCGGAATCGGGAGATATTTTTTTACTTCCTCATATTCGTAAATTGGAATCTCACCTTTACCCGTTCCCCAAAGCGACGCTTTTCTAACGCAAGGTACACCTTCACATGTTCTCTCTCATTTTCAAAAGGAATGTTTCTTTTTAATTCAAGGGCATCTAAATTATTTCTCAAAAAAGCAGAAAATTCTCCAACCGCATCCGCCGCTTCCTGTGGCTCCTTCGTACACAAATAGTGAATCGTACTTAAAGAGTTGTAGATAAAATGCGGTCCAATCTGAGAAATCAGCATGCGGATGCGAAGGTCAGCCAGCTCTCGCTCCTTTTTTACACTCGCTATATAATATTCCCGGTAGGATGTCATAAACATACAGATAATCGACAACATAATCCCTATATTTAACAAGGAAATTCCGTAGAAGAACAAAAGCACGATCATCGCCGACACCGGAAACACTTCGTAGGTCGCTAAGGAATAAAACGTAAGCTGGTCTCTCCTGTCGTCACGCCGCGGATTACCGGTGCTTTTGTCTCAAGTAAAATACCATCGGAGGAAAGATAAGTGGCATTTCCGGCTTTGTCTGTAATCTTTGCATAGATAATAAACTCGTCTGCATCCTCTGTCTTCACCTTGAAGCTTCCTGCTCCGGAAGAGGTGGAAAGCTTCGTCCAGTCTGCTTCTGCTAATGCCAAAACATCATCCATTGACAGACTCTTAGAAGATCTGTAATAGAAAATGCTGTCTAAACCGCTCTCACCCAAGCCGTCTGCTCCGGTGATAGTTACGGTCTGTGTCTGGTTGGAATATTTTCCAAAGGTAATGGTGCTTAAGAAAGAATCCCAAACACTGTCTGCAATCCGGATAGTTCCTGTCGGTGCTTTCGGATCGGTAATCTTCCATGACAGGGAAAGACTGCCTTTATAATTGTTCTGTCCTTCTACCTGAATGGAATAGGTACCATATACAGAGGCAGAAGTATCACCAGATAAGGTATAATCCGTTCCCTCTTTCAGTTCAGCTTTTGTCACACTGTCGGTAAGAACCGGTGCCGGTGTGAGTACAGAGCCGGTAAATGGATAGCAACCGTCGGCCTTGTCAAGCACTGCCATCTTTAAGTCTAATTCTTTTTGCTCGATTGTCAGGGTGCCTTCTTTAAAAGTAAGGGCATAGTTGCCATTTGCATTCGAAGCAACGGCATCACCGTCTTCCGCTGGAGAAATCTGATAGGATCCGACATCTTCGCCTTCTTTTCTGGTAAATGTAATACCGGTAAGGGTATCCTCCCCAATTAACGGTGTCTCATCGCTAACGGTGTAAGTATATTGCGGATCTTTGTCCGTATAGGTCTTGGTCTTGTTATCGGCAGTTACAGTGACTGCTCTCTTTTCAATGGTAAATGTACCGTCTGCAAATGTAATCTGATAATTCTTATTTGCCTTTGTCTCTGCTGCCTCTTTTGTTTCCGATGCAGTCAGCTTGTATGTGCCTGTGTCTTCTCCACTTTCTCTTACCACTGAAATTCCGGTAAGAACATCATCCTTTACAAGTGGTGTATTCTCGCTTACCTCATAGGTAAGAGCCGGGTCTTTGTCGCCGTAGATTTTTTCCTCGTCTTTTGCTTTTACTGTGATTGGTTTTGCAGTAATCTCATAGGTTCCGCTCTCGAAGGTCAGTTCATAATTTAAGTCTTTTCCGGTCTGACCTGTAGCTGTAATCTTATATTCCCCTACCTCTGTTCCCGGTTCTCTTTCTAAGGAAATTCCTGTCAGCTTTTCTCCGGTTAACAGGCCCTTTGCGGTATAGGTAAGTTCTGTTTCTGCTGCACCGTACACGGCTGTTTTATTCTCAGCGGTGACGGTTGCTGCCTTCTTTGTAATCTCAAAATCTTTGCTTACAGAAACTTCCTGATATTCTCCGTCTGCTGCGACTGTAATTCGAACCGTATATTCTCCGGCATTTACTGGGGCTTCTTTCTGATAGGTATCTTCGGAAGCTGTCTTTTCTTTGTATTCGATTGTTACTGCTCCACTTCCCTTTGTTTCAAATTCCGGACTGGAAACTGCAGTCTGGTCGTAAGTCTTACTGATATCCGTGATCTTCGTCACTGCATTTTGCTGTTTGACTACGTGGAGAATCAGCGTACTTTCTGCTGCATTTTCCCCTTTTGACTGATCCGTGTAGGTCTCGCCGTATGGATTGTAAGCGATTGTCAGTCTGTAATCCGCTGCTTCTAAGGTATCCAAATAATCTCCGTCAAATACAATCTGTCCGTCTTTATTGATTGCATAAGCACTCTCTTTTAAAGTCTCATCTCCATTTTTAATAGAAAGGATTGTATTTTCGTTGGTCTGAATTTCTGTTACGACATCCTCTTTTGTTGTCTTTACATAAGTCTGTTCATCGGATGAAGCTGCATCGGTATAAACTACCACACCATCTGAATTGAGAATGGTTACATTTCCTGCTTTGTCTGTGATACGGGCGTAGATTGCACTCTTATCATTGGCATTGATTGAAAGAGAATCGCCGGTTGTCCAGTTTGCATCCGGTGTATAGGTCTCTCCCTTTGCCACCTTCTGGTATTCGATTGTCTGGATTCCACTTACCTTTTCCAAGGCTTCCTTTTCGTCCTCCGCTGTAATGGAAACACTGACCGTATCTTTAAAGAAATATCCAAAGGTAATCGTATTTAAAAATGTTGTAAATCGGTCGGTTCCAACAGTAATGGTTCCTGTCGGTGCCTTTTTATCAATCTGGAAATCAGCTGTCTTTCCATCGGTAATATATCCTGTCGCTGTCTCTTTCAGATAATAGGTCACACTGTGGCTGCCATCGGCATCTTCTGTCAGCGTGTTGGACCAGTTCTCTTCGTCTTTTGAAATCTGGAATCCGGACGGCGGTGTCATTGTCACAATACCAGTGTACCATCCGCTGTCTTCTAACTTCTGATACCCGGAAACAGTAGCATCTGCTGCATTCAAGTAGGAAATGCTCCAAGCCTTGGATACGCCTGTTGCATTATCCAAAGTATAGTTGCTGTTTCCAAGTCCTGTTACTTTAGCTGTGTAGTCTCCCGTCTCAATTGCTGTATTTACATTTTTATCCTCAGACTCATAAGTCAGGGTAAATGTATCATCGGATTTTTTCTTATTTGATACAGCCGCTGTTACGCTCTGTGCCTCCCCTGTATAGGTAAGGCTTGTATTCTCTGACCAGGTAAGTACCACGGGAAGTGGGTTGATCACAAAGGTCGTAGATTTTGTTTTATTGTTATCGGATAATATGTAATTTGCACTGTCTTTTCCTGAAAGGGATGCTGCTGTTGCTGTATAGACAGCGGAATCGATGTTCGCGTTGGTCTGCTTTCCAGTTTCGTCCACGTTTACAGTGCATACGTCATTGGATTCCAAATTGTTGACAGTTGCAGTTGGAATCTGTGCGCTTCCGTCGTAGGTCAGTACTGTATTGCTCCATGTGAGGGATACTTCTTTTTTCTTAATGGTAAAATCAGCTGTTGCAGTACCTGAATAATAATTCGCTTTTCCTGCGACTTCAGCTTTTACTGTGTAATTTCCTGCTGATGTTGGAACATCTTGTGTATAGGTATTCTCATCGGCATTTTTTTCTTTGTAATAATAGGTGACTTCTGCTCCACCCGGATTGGTTTCCGCTTTCACCTGAGGTGTGTTTGGTGTATCACCATAAGTCCAGTCTGTAATCTCAACTTCCGGGTTGATAGAATCACCGTTAATTGTAACCTTTGCTGTTCCAGTCTTCGTCTCATAATTCGGTGCAGTCACCTGATATGCTACTACATACTCGCCTGCATCTGTAAAGCTTGGATTTTCTGCTACATAATCTGTATCTTTCGGTCCTTTATATTTTACTGTTGCACCGCTTGAAGGTTTGGTTACGGTAACCTCAATCTTTCTGCTTGTGTTTGCGTCATAATCACCGCTAGCATCAAGAACATTAAGTTCTATCTGTGCTTTTTTGATTTCAATATCTATAGAACCTTCAGGACTTGATTCGCTTCCGATATCCTTGTAATTGGTATCGCCCTTCACATAATAATATACTTTATCTGTGATGGCATTGGTTGACACTGGAAGATCTGTACTCCATTCCCCTGTTTCGCCAAGACGATAGTACATAGTTCCATTTGTGGCTGTTCCTGCGGAAATCAATGTCTTCTCTGTACCATCATAGGTTAAGTCGGAAACTGCTGTTGGTGCTGTATAAGATGGAGTAGCTTTGCTGATGGTGAATGATACTTCCGCTGTAGTTGTTTTTGTGGAATCCTTATAATCTGTAACTATCGCTTTATATTTGTAATTTCCAGCATTTGTAGGTGTTTCTGACAATTCTGTTTCATTTCCATCCGCACCTACACTATAGTATTTTAAAGCAACCGTTGCATTCGTGACATCATTAAAGTCTTCAAGCCCATTTACAGATGCCTGATCATATTGCTCTCCATTATAAACAGAATCCTCTGCAGTAAGAGAAAAACTTTTTTTCGCTGTGCATCCTTCTACAGTAGAAGCACACTCTGCTATCAACGTTGCATTATTGTTTGATAATGTGTAATTGAATGTATGTGCGTGCTCCACAATCTTTAATTCTTTATGATTCTCATCTTCAAAAAAGATGGCAAATTTCTCTGTATCGTATCCATTTGGATCCAAGTAGAAACATGCATTGGGGTCCGCACTAGTATTTCCAGAATCACTATACCCACTGGTAAAAGTTCCTGTTGTATAGTCATCATATGTTTGATTGATTTTAGATATTTTAATTTTACTTGTGACATCTAATTTTTGGTTGACATAAACTACACCAGTACTTTTTTCTGTCTCTTCATCATATGCTGCATCTGGATCAATTGCTAATGTACTGCTACCACCTACATAAATAGCTCCTCCAGTTGCAGTTGGCGTATTTCCTGTAATCGTTCCATCTTCAATAACTAACTTACTCTTGTTAATAAGACAAATGGCACCTCCAGAATAATTGCCAGGATTTCCACCTGAAATTGTTCCCTTCCCTTTTGCACTGTCTTTAATCGTTAATGTCTGACCGTTGCCTATATACATAACTCGGTCAGCTTTCGTTTGCTTAATGGAATGGCCGTTTAAATCAATCGTTGTTGTTCCTGTAGGCGGATTCCATGCAGCTGTAAGTTCTATATCTGCTCCTAAGATATATTCTCCTGCCGTAGTTGGCAAGGCTGTAATAGTAGTTGCCATAGTCGTCGGCTCTGCATTCATTCCACCATTGACAGCTTTTGCGTGTGCAATGAGAGACGCATATTCTGTATCTACATAAGCCTGCTCATCTTCTGTCAAATCATTATAGTAGATATTCCACGCATCATTATAAAGCTTTGATAACTCGTCAAAATGCTCATCTGATAATGTTTCCGGATTTGTTCCCCATGCTGCAGCTTCTTCCTCTGTGAAGTCTTCTGACCAGCCATATTCCTCTGCCTTTTTCACAAATTCCTGCATGACCTTAACGAATTTTTCAATTGCCTCCTGATTCAGCTCAGTAGTCTGGGGTTCCTCTTCGGCTGTTGTTGTCTCAACTGTATTCTGGACAGCTGTTGTAGTGCTTTCGGTGCTGTCTTTTTCATAGCAGTCGGCTGTATGAGTATGTTCTTCTTTTCCACATGCCAACCCATAACATGCATCAGTATGAACATGTCCCTCTGCCTCTTCCTGTCCGCAGATTAAGTTGCCATCTGCATCATAGCAGTCAGCAGTATGGGTATGCCCTTTCGACTCTTCTTTTCCGCAAATCAGTTTATAACAGTCCTCTGTATGGGTATGTTCTTCCAGCCCACAGATCAGTTTGCCATCATTTTCAGCGGCGGAAACGACTGACATGTTTCCAAAGCCACTGCATAAGGCATCCCTGATGTCAGACACTCTAACAAACTCTAACGAAAAACACTTTCCCCCGCTACCCGAACTCTTTTTCTTCCTTTTGCAACATTCTTATAGTATAATAGAAGTATCAAAAAAGCAGTACTGTGATTACAAAGAATATATGCTAAAGAGGTGGTGGCATAGTGATAGAAATAGATGTCTTGAGACAATATTTTGAGGAAGATAAGGTAGTGATAACCAACCACGCATCAGAACGGTTTAGACAGCGTAATATACGTATGAAGGATATTCGTGCTGGAGTAAAGACAGGAGAAATTATTGAGCAGTATCCGGAGGATTTTCCGTTTCCCAGTTGTCTGATTTTAGGATATACATGCGATAAACGTCCAATTCATATTGTTATGAGTGACGAAGGAACAAGTTCTAGGATTATAACAGCCTATATTCCGGATAATAATAAATGGAAATTTGATTTTAAACCAAGAAAGGAATGATGATTATGAAATGTATGAGTTGTAAAACAGAAGGAATGATCGAATCAACAACAACTTATTTTTCTCATTTAAATAATTGCTATGTAATTATCGAACATGTTCCTTGTATAAAATGTGAGCAATGTGGAGAAGAGTTTTTTACTGCAACAGTGATGGAAAAAATTGATAATATTTTAGATAGGGTGGAAAAGATTGCAAGCAAGATATTTATTATGGATTATCAAACTGCAGCATAAAATTGATAGCACCCCTGGTGTCTGTCACTCTAACATAAAACGAAAAGAGTGTCAGGCACTCTAACAGTGGCAATAAAAAGTGGAGCCCACGCATGGAACTCCACCGGCTGCGGGCATCACTACTTCCCGCAGCGCAACCACTGAATATTAAAAAGAAAAAGGTGTCAGGCACTCTAACCAAACCATCCTGTATTATGAATCCATGCTTTTCGAATCCAACAAAAATTCCTTTACACCCATCATCACATATCCATTTTCATCATGTCTTGGCTTCATACTTCTTTCTACCAAAATAATCTTCTTAAAAGAATCGTTCACCTTGTCAAAAGATCTGGTTTCTTGTCTATATTTATCTTGATCCGGAATGGCATAAGCAGATTGAATATAATATTTTTTACCACCCAAAGAAGCTATAAAATCAATTTCCAACTGCTTTCTGATTTCCTTTCCCTCTGCATCCCTTTCTCGCGATTCTACTACACCTACATCTACTTTATAGCCTCGAAAACGCAACTCATTGTATATGATATTCTCCATGATGTGAGTACCTTCGATCTGCCTGAAATTCAATCTTGCATTGCGCAATCCGACATCTTCAAAGTATATCTTATATGGAGTACCTATATATTTTCTTCCTTTTACGTCATACCGTTTTACTCTGCTAAGCATAAAAGCATCTTCCATATGCTCAATATACTTATCTACTGTCACTTCACTAATCCTTGCCTGCTTTACAGAAGCAAAAGTGGCCGAAAGTTTCCTCGGATTGGTTAATGTTGAAATACCCGAAGAAATCACATCCAGCAGTTCCCCAATCGCACAATCTTCATGCAGATGATAACGGTTGATTATATCTCTTAGATACAGGTTATTCATTTGAGCAGTAAGATACGTTACCTTCTGTTCTTCTGTTGTCATAGTTGCTACTGCCGGAAGACCTCCGTAAACAGTATAATCATCAAAAGCTTCTTCTTTACTCCCCTCATACACGCTGAAATATTCAGAGAAAGACAGCGGCAGCATATGCACCTCATCGCCACGTCCCTCGAACTCTGTCAGAATATCTTTAGACAGAAATCTGGAATTACTCCCCGTTACATATACATCAAGATTCTTTTTTCGGAGAAATCCATTCAATACGGATTCAAACGCACCTAGATTCTGAACCTCATCCAGTAACAAATAATACATTCCATGATCAACAATTTTCTCATTCAGATAATCCAGAAATTTTTTGGGATCCACTTTTCGATTTTCTTTAGAATTATCTAGCAAAAATGGATCCTCTCCAATTTTTATCAAATCATCTGCGGAATCAAATGCAAATAAGATAATATGATCTTCTGCAATTCCGTTTTCTATTAAATGATTATAAAATAGATTATTCAGCAAATAGGACTTCCCACATCTTCTAATACCTGTAATCACTTTAATAAATCCATTATGCTTTCGGATAATCAGTCGGTTTAGATAAACATCTCTTTTAATTTCCATATAGTCGCTTCCTTACCAATAAATATTTTTGCCGCATGTGTCACTTTTACTAATTTAATTATATATCATTCTCTTCGT
>JAUNBT010000514.1 GCA_030526985.1 Lachnospiraceae bacterium
GAATATACTCCATCGGAGAATGCAGTATATTTAGCAGTTGGAATCTATAAGTCTGATTACGAAAGTGGTATGACCTATCAAAAATATAATGATATGTTCTCTGATGGGTTCTATGCAAAGCTTACACCTATCGTGGCGGCTGGCGCTGATTCACCAGCAGGGGATGATGTAACAAAAAGTACTCTGCTTGAAGATTGTGATATGAATGATATTTCCAATTGGATGATGGGTTGCTATAATTATATGAATGGTCAATATGAAGAAAATACATCAAGAATTTGTCTGAATGATTATAAGACATTTAAGAACCAAGTATATACAGTTGATATTTCTGATGCTTCATACAAAATGCTTATTAGAGAGCTGGACAGTAATTATAATTTTATCAAATCCGTTATTTTGGGAAATGATGAAAAATATAGACCTTCTGAATCGGCAGAGTATTTGGCAGTTGGTATTTATAATGCAAAGAGTGAATGGGGAATAAACTATAAAAAATATGAATCTTTGTTTGCGAATGGATTTTATGCAAGATTGACTGATAAGGAGAGTGAAGGCTCGAATACTGAGGAGAAAACGTATACAAGTTATAGAGAAGAACTGAAGGATATGATTGAGTCAGGGGACATGACCACTCATGATGTGTCAAAATACAATATGACTTATCGTCAATCAGAGGATATATTTAATGAACTGAAAAACGGGGAGTGTTATTTGGCTGTTCAATCGTATAATAGTATGTTTGTTATGAGCACTAGAAATTCTGACGGAATTATCGAGACGGTATATTTGTATAATGCAGATTCCGCTTTTTTACATAGATATAATCTGATCAAAGAAAATGTCAATGAAGCATTAGCATTATTAGATCCAGATATGACGGATCTGGAAAAAACATTGGTGCTACATGACTATATTGTTGAACATACAAATTACACTACTGGTACTAATATGACACGCGGTGCAAGTGTTTTAGCATATGGAAAAGGGGTTTGCCAGGGATATGCTGAAGGGTTTCGGGTGTTGTTGCATGAAGCTGGAATTGAAGCGAAATATCTTTCTAGTTCACCGATGAACCATGGATGGCTTATGGTAGATCTAGATGGAGAATTATATCATGTTGATCCTACATGGGATGATACCAGATCGCGTGTCTCAGGACAAATTGACCATGACTTTCTTATAAGAAATGATAATGAATTTATACATGGAACTAGATATTCTCATAGTGGATGGGTTTCATATACATACAATGCAATCTCATTATCAAAAAAATATGAAAATTGGTTTGTGCACGATGTGGTAGGTAGAATTCTTTATGAAGACGGATTTTGGTATTATGCCGAAGGAAATAAGATTATGAGATCCCGAATAGACGGAAGTGAACAAAGTGTTGTTGTGGAAGAAGGTACTAATGTTGAGATGATTTCCTTGGAAGATGGAACTGTTTCATATGAGGTGGGCGAACAGAATAAAAGTATCAGTATCATATAGTAAAAGAGAAAACAAGGGAAGGGATTAGAAATTCTTTCACTTGTTTTTTTGATTTTATTAGAATATACTAATTGAAAAAACTAGGAGGGGCGTCATGTCTGCTATTTGGGGTGCAATTAATTTG
>JAUNBT010000515.1:0-218 GCA_030526985.1 Lachnospiraceae bacterium
ATTTCCTTTTTTAATTTGATAATCAGAAGATCTATCTGCATCGGCTTCTTCCCCACTAGATGCTCCTCTTCAATTTGTATAATATCTACAGAATCCTCAAGCTCAATGCGTAATGCAGACGCAAAAGCGGGATGCCATTGTATTAATTTTTTTGACATAGAACTGACCTTTCGTAAGACAGGTACTCGAGTACCTTTTAGATATGATTTTTAAATATG
>JAUNBT010000515.1:228-1616 GCA_030526985.1 Lachnospiraceae bacterium
CAACTGTAATGATTATTCTTCATTTTTTTTAATATTATATCACTTTCTCGGCATCTATGCAATGTATTATTTTGCGTTTAGTTTATTTTGGATTGATTTATTGAAAATATTGGAAAGTTAAGAATTGAAAAGAATCGAAAAAATTAAGGAGCAAGAGACTAAAAAATAAACAGACCTAGTATTTCTACTACTCACGTATTATAATCCACAAGATTATGCAAGCATGCTTCATGTGTTTACTATTGTATCATATTTTTCTTTCAGTAATTATTATTTTTTTATAAATTGCAAGCCACCCTATGCCTTTGACATTCCCCCTCACATCCTATACAATAAACTTCAAACGCAAGAAAAGAGGTTTACACATGAATACCCAAAAACGCTTTCTAAAAAAAATCATCTCCGTCCGGACATTCATCTATATCATAGGTATTATCATTCTCGCTTTTGGTATCACGCTGAATACCAAGACGCAGTTAGGGGTTTCCCCCATTATTTCCATCCCCTACAACATTTCCACCATTTGTAAGATTCCTCTTGGCGTCACAACCTTTCTCTGTTATACAGTTATGGTATTTTTACAGTGGATTCTACTTGGTAAGAAATTTAAACCACATCAATTTCTTCAAATACTGATGAGTCTAATCACCAGCGCATTCATCCAGCTCTTTGATACTTTGATTCCCATTGCCAATGATCTTACGCTTCGCTATCTCCTTCTTCTGGCAGCAATTATCTTTACCGGTATCGGTGCGGCACTAACTGTCGGTATGAAGATTATTCCAAATCCGGCTGATGGACTTGCCAGCGTGATCGGAATGAAATTGGGAAAAGATTTTGGATTCGGAAAAAATGTATTTGATTTAAGCAGCATTTTTATTTCTCTTTGTTTAGGTCTGCTTTTTGCAGGTCAAATCCTGGGGATAGGTATCGGCACCATATGTGCAATGATTTTCACTGGACGAGTGATTGCACTTATGCAAAAGCCCACCAATCTGCTGTTTACAAAAGTAAGTCTGAATTAATATTAGCTCATAGAAACTATTCACATTTTGATCTACTTAAAATTGATCAATCAAACCAATGAAAGCCTACTTGATAACGAAAAGGCATCATTTCTGTCCAACAATTTTTTAAATGTTTATTGACAGAAATGACGCCTTTTATCTAATATCAGTTTCTATTTTATTTTCTCTAACATTTCATTCATAATCTCACTCCAGGCTTCTTTACTACGGGAACCAGTGTAAGTCTCCCCCACCACTTTTCCTTCACTATCCACAAAAAAAGTAGTTGGCACAGAATATATACTGTCCAGTCCTGCTGCCAACAGATCTTTCGAGGGGAGTAAATGTACATAGTCTGCTCCCGTCTTAACTTCCAGCTCC
>JAUNBT010000516.1:0-564 GCA_030526985.1 Lachnospiraceae bacterium
AATACGGTAAAAAGGTCCTTGAAATAATAGATGCTCGTGATAAATATGACGATATATTGTTTGTAATCCGCGGTTTACGCTGTTTGGCGGGTATCGTGCCTGTTATTTTCTTTACTTGTTCTTTGAAAGAAAAAAATGCTAATTTTGTTTTGCTCCACGAATTGCAGGAGCGGACAATGTTAAATATTTAGTTCTCGGAGTTTTATATGAGAAATGCGCGGCTCTTTTTTGGTCAAAATAAAGCACATTTTTAACGTGTCTTTTTCTAATCCGAGTATTGTAATAAAGAATATCGTATGAAACGAGCATGATAATCATTATCACGCAAGTACATGATTAAAGCGAGTTCCATATGATACATTTGAAAATAAATAGTTTTAATCATATGAAAAAGATATATTGTTTATTATTGTTGCTTCCCCTTATTGCCCTGCTTAGTGGGTGCAATGATGTAGATGAGATCGTCTTCGATCACGAGAAGCAAGAGTTTCCTATAAAGGAAAATGCCATTCTGCTGGAAGTTATCATGCCGGTGGGGAGTCTTGCCGATGATGAATATTATAT
>JAUNBT010000516.1:574-1612 GCA_030526985.1 Lachnospiraceae bacterium
TCAAGAATTTCAAGATTGAAAATGGCTTGTCAAGCAACAGCGTCTGGACTGTTATGCAGGACAGCAAAGGATTCATGTGGTTTGGTACAAAAGACGGACTCAATCGCTTTGATGGCAGGAATTTCAAAGTTTACAGGAATAGCTTGAATGATTCTTTATCTATCGGTCATAACTTTATTCATTGTATCAAAGAAGACTCGCGAAAAAGGATGTTAATCGGTACCAGGCAGGGTTTATATCTCTATAATAGGGAAAAAGACAATTTCAAACATGTGCCCCTTGCACCCGCTCAGGAAAAAGAGGTGAATATTAACGATATAATGGAGGATTTACAGGGGAATATATGGGTCGCGTGTCATGGGCAAGGCTTATATAAATTAACAAGTGAATTAATCGTGGAAAAACATTATTTGTTCAAGGGGGAACAAGAAAATGTCCAATCAAATTTCATATGGACAATTGTCACCGACCACTATGGAAATTTATGGATAGGCACGGCGGGTATCGGCCTTATCCATTTTGACATCAAGAACGAGCGTTTTACGCCTATAGTGAAGAGACGAAACTTGGAAACTGATAATCAATCTATTTATAGCATTCATTGTGATAACGATAATAATTTATGGATTGGAACTTCTACCAACGGACTTTTCAAATACAATCACATTTCAGGGAAGGCAACCCACTATTTGAAAAATACCGGAAGCGTGAAATCCATTAAAGAATACTCTGATGAAGAACTAATCATGGGGTCTGATAAAGGATTAATTATTTTCAACAAAAAAACGGAAAAATATAGGGTAATGGAGGATAATTCCACCGATAATTCTATTTTCTCGATAACACGCGACAATGAAGGTTCTTTTTGGGTTGGCACGTATTTCGGGGGTGTTAACTACTTTTCGCCAATGACAAATAAATTTTCATATTATACTGATTTACAGGAAAACAATTCTACCGGGCACATCGTCAGTAGCATCGTTGAAGACATCGACGGCACAATTCTTATATCCACCCATAACAACAACAATATTTATC
>JAUNBT010000517.1 GCA_030526985.1 Lachnospiraceae bacterium
GTAAATGTATCATTCTTGAAAGGCAACCTTTCGCAGTCATATAGTTCCTGCGGGATTACTTTCGTAATCAAGCCGTGATTACGAAGATATTTTTCCATTTCAAGCTCACTCAAGGAAGTTACGCCATCTTTTTGCATACATAACAGCACCAAATCTTCGTATAAAAGAACTGGCATATCTGCTGGAACAATAATACCGCGTTGAAATCTGCGGTCTTTTACCTGCGGAGCAATGATTCGATAGCCCATATTGTACTCTTCAATCAATGACTGAAGCAAAAAACTATTCCAAGGCATATTGCAATCGGGGAAGGAATCAAAGCTGAAAATGGAGCTGATAGCAAAATAACTGCCCTCATCAACATATTTTCCAATCTGAGTAGCCGTATCATCAAGGAATCTTTCTGAAGGAGCAAACGAGTCTTTGCTTATATAATCATCTTCAGAAATACGAATGTATTCTTTTTCCAAATTAGAAAAAACACTATAAAATGTTCCGTTGGCCCACCCAAGCTCCGCCGCCAGATTCACGAATTTAGTGTAATTTAGCGTTCTCCTGTTGCCGAGCAGAACCTTCGCAACGTTTTCAATTGTAAGCTCTGCAACAGGAAAGTCGGAAGACAGAATGTGCGGACGTCGGAATCTATACAGTTCTCCAAAGAGGTAAGCGCAGACATAGTATAGGTTTTGTGAAGAAGTCATAGTGTTCTTTGTTAAAAATTCCGGGTAATCCTCCTTTACATGACGATATAGCATGTCTTCACTTAGATATCCGCTATATGATTTGATTTCTTCATTAATAATTGAAAGAAGCATCTCCCTGTCAGCAGTGGTAATCAGGAGATTATCTACATGGTTAAAAAAACCATAGTTCCATTGTATGAGTTCCGGCAATCGCGCCACGGCAAAAGCCAGAACAAAGTCATTAAGCCCTGGCATTGCTGCGAGGATATCTGATTTTGACATAGGAGATCTGCTTTGCAATAGAAGATCACAAAGGCGGACATTTACATCTTTCCGTTCTGCACCCAGTTTTACAAACAGATCTCGTTCAAATCGAAAATCATTAGGATATAAGTATTTCAGAACGCCATGGAGAAAGTTGGCGTTTGTGATATTTGTTTCTGCGAAGAGACGCCCTTGATAAGTTGAAAACAGCTCAGCGTAATAAAATGTACTCTGTGGACTGCTTTGAATAAACTCGAATATTTCTTCCATCAAGGCTGCAGAATAAATGATTTTTTCGGCTGGACAATATCTTCCCCGATCTGACAAAACCATAATAGAGGCCAGCCTTGCACACAGAGCCCGATTTCCTTCGGGCAGAACCAATCCACTATAGCGCCGCTCAATAATCCCCCGAAGCTTCCTTATGTCATCATTATCCGCATCACTGTCGAGCTTTATATCAAATGGGAAGAATTTCAGTATGGCATCATAGCAGACAGGGGCATACGAGCCTTTCCCCTTAACAACATAATCACCATAGAAATGATACCCATTTCCCACCAGGTATTTCATGACATCTTCGAAGTCGAAAAATTCCATGTGATGATCACGGAGCTGCTCCTCGATATTCTCCAATTCATCATAGAAATTAATGCCATTACC
>JAUNBT010000123.1:0-3096 GCA_030526985.1 Lachnospiraceae bacterium
CTTCATTATTACCAAAAAAATCGAAAGTATACCCGGGAAGTAAACGAAAGTCCATTGTCTCTTATTCTACAACAGTCAAAGTCTCTGTCAAATAGTCAATTACTTCCGTTACTCTTCCATTTTCACAAATAACTCGCGGTACTCTTTTGGATACGGAACAGACCAGCTCATAATTAAAGCTTCCTGCCATATCTCCAATCTCCTCCGCTGTAATCTGCTTGCCATGTTCACATCCCATCAATGTCACTTCGTCAAGTAATTTTACTTCCGGAATGTCCGTCACATCTACCATCATCTGATCCATACAGACTCTTCCCACAATCGGGGCATACTCTCCATGAATCAATACTCTTCCCCGGTCAGAAAGGCTTCGCGGATATCCGTCTGCATAGCCGACAGGAAGGGTCGCAATTTTTCTTTTTTCGCTGGCAACATAGATATGACCATAGCTTACTCCATCTCCCGGTTCAATTTCCTTTAGATTCACAATATAGGTCTTCCACTCCATAGCAGGTTTTAACCGAATCTGCTCTGTCGAAACTTCTTTGGACGGATATAATCCGTAGGTCATAATGCCCGATCTTACCATATCTAATTTGAAATCTTTCAAATCGATAATTGAGGCACTGTTCGCCACATGCTTTACCGGAATCGAAATTCCTCTCTCTTCTAGTTTATTCACAAATCCCATGTATATATCCATCTGTTTTCTTGCTGTAACTTTTTCTGTCTCATCTGCTCTTGCCATATGGGTGAACATTCCTTCTAAAAAAATACCGGGAAGTTCTTTGATTTTCTCAATAATTTTCATTGTCTCCTCTGTCGGAAAGAATCCAATCCGATTCATGCCCGTCTCTAACTTAATATGAATCGGTATCGTTTTCTTAGCCCTTACTGCCGCCTCAGACAAGCCTTTCGCTGTCTCATAAGTAAATACCGTCGGAGTCAGGTTATATTTTAAAATGGTCTCGTACTGACTTTCATGGGAATAACCGAGAATCAGAATCGGATTATGAATGCCGCCTTTTCTTAGCATCATCCCTTCCTCGGCAAAAGCAACGGCAAAGCGGTCCACTCCAATTTTATCTAATGCATGCGCAATCGGAAGAGCTCCATGTCCATAACCGTCTGCCTTGATAACAGCCATTACCATTACATCCTGGCCCACCTGTTTTTGCACCTGGGATACATTATATTTAATGGCATCCAAATCTATCTTTGCATAAACTCTTCTATATTCTCTCTCGTCTTCCATCCTGTTTTCCTCCTAAAGCCTTCTCAATCTGCTTTATGATGTCACCTGCCATAAGACTATGTTCGCCCATCTGCTCTGCTGCAAAATCTCCTGCCCGGCTGTGAAGAAATACCGCCATGGATGCTGCATCAAAAGGTTCCATGCCTGCCGCTAAAGCTCCTGCAAGAATTCCTGTCAAAACATCGCCGCTTCCACCTGTCGCCATACCACTGTTGCCATAGGAATTGAGATAAATAGCATCCCCATCTGTCACAACTGTTCTGGAATCTTTGAGCACAAGGACAAGATTCTTCCTCTTCGCATAAGTCTCTGCCAGATTCATTCTGTCTTCTTTTAACTGTGCTACTGTATGTCCGGACAATCGGCTCATCTCCAGCATGTGGGGAGTGAGAATCACAGGAACCGGATACCCGGCAAAATAATCTTCTCCTTCCTGTTCCATCTTACTGATTTCATTCAAACCGTCTGCGTCCAATACAACAGAAACTTTAGCACATTCTTTTAAGATATGCAAGAAGGATCTGGTAATTCTTCCCGTTCCCATACCGGGACCAAAACAGATGGCATCTGCCCATGCGATTGTTTCCCGAAGCTTGTCCGCACCATCTACCTCAGATTCATAGGTTGTTAAAATGGCCTCCGGAAGTTTTGTCTGCAAAATTACCCGGTTTGATTCCTGAGTAAAAATCCGTACAAGCCCGCTGCCAGTCCGATATGCCGCAAAAGCTGATAAATAGGCCGCTCCCGCCATATTTTTGCTGCCTGCTATAATCAAAACTCTTCCAAAGGTACCCTTGTGGGAATCCGATTTTCGTTTCGGAAAATATTTCTCATCCCCCGGTTCATAACAAAAAACCCGGCATCCTGCCTTTTCTACAGCCAGCTTTGGAAAACCAATCTCCTTTACAATGACTTCTCCTGCAAAAGATGCCCCCGGATAAAGCAAAAGACCAATCTTAGAAAGCCCGAAGGTCACTGTAAGATCCGCCATAAAACCAACGCCTAACACCTGTCCTGTTGTTCCATCTACGCCGGAAGGAACATCGATTGCAATTCGGTAAGCATCCATCACGTTAAGTCTTTCAATCACCTGTCTCTGGATTCCTTTCACTTCCCTTGTAAGACCGACTCCAAAAATGCCGTCCACAATCACATCAAAGTGTTCCTCCGGCATCTGGTCTTTTACAAAAATGCCAAGCTTCGTCAATATATTTTTTTGTGCTTCATAAGAATCGCTTGCCTTTCGGATTCCTCCTATCTCATAAATCGTTACATCATAGTCTGCTTCATGCAAAAGTCTTGCAAGAGCCAGACCATCTCCACCATTGTTGCCTTTTTCAACCACAATAAGACACCTGCTATGGTGATGAAGGTGCTTTCTTACTTCGTCATACAAAGCCATCGAAGCTTTCTCCATCAAAACCATACCAGGTATCCCAATCTCATGGATTGAATAAGCATCAATTGCCTGCATCTCGTCTCTCGTAGCAATAGGCTTCATATTCAATCCTCCTTATTCTATTCTGACCGCTCTAATTCACTGTGAATCTTATAAGATAATGTCATAAGACTCTCAGCCAAATGTACATTCTCCACAATAACCGGTTCCGGCATATTAAGGTCAATCGGTGCAAAATTCCAAAATGCCTTAATACCAAAATCCATCAGCTCCATGGCCATCTGTCTGGCATGCTGCTTCGGAACTGTAAGTGCCGCAATCTTCACGTCATTGTTCTTAATAAAATCTTCTAACTCATCAATGTCGTGAATATCAACGCCGCGAACGCTGATTCCCACCAGTCTCGGATTCACATCAAACAATCCGACTACTTTAAAGCCTC
>JAUNBT010000123.1:3106-9147 GCA_030526985.1 Lachnospiraceae bacterium
CTGGTAATTGGCCAATGCCTGACCTAAATTACCTGCACCCACAATAATCACATTATTCGTATGATTGAGTCCCAGTATCTTACCAATCTCATTGTAAAGATATTGTACATTGTACCCATATCCCTGCTGTCCAAATCCACCGAAGTTATTTAAATCCTGTCTGATTTGAGATGCTGTGACTTTCATTCGCTCGCTTAAATCCTTCGAGGAAATCCGTACCACCTCATTCTCCAGTAATTCACCTAGATATCTATAGTACCTGGGAAGCCTCTTGATTACTGCAGGGGATATCTCTTTTTCGCTAATTTCCTTTTTGAAATCTGCCATCTTATCTCCCAGTCTCCTTCCTAATAAGCACTGTGATATTATTATACTCGTTTGATAAAAGACTGTCAAACTACTTTTCCCTGATTTGCAAAGACTTTTTCACCATTTACAAATACTTTTTTGCAGTTTACATCGCAAAATCCTTATGTTACAATACAAAATGGCACAAAATTGCAGGAAATGAAGTAGGAGGAACAATTATGATTTTAGCCTGTCAACAAATCAGCAAAGCCTTTGGAACCCATCAGGTCTTAGATCAGGTTTCCTTTCACATAGAAGAAAATGAAAAAGCGACCCTTGTTGGAGTCAACGGTGCTGGCAAGACAACGCTTTTAAAGATTATTATGGAAGAGATGTCCGCCGATGAAGGCGAGATTATCTTAAGCAAAGGAAAAACCATCGGGTATCTGGCGCAGCATCAGGATACGCATTCCCAGAATACGATTTATGAAGAAGTTTTAGAAGTAAAAAGAGAAATCATTTCTATGGAGGAGAAAATCCGTCGTTTAGAAAAAGAGATGAAACACGTTACCGGTGACGCCCTCACTGCCATGATGGAAGAGTATTCTTCCCTGACCCACCGGTTTGAGCTTGCCGACGGATATGCCTGGAAGAGCGAAATCACCGGTGTTTTAAAGGGTCTCGGCTTTTCTGAGGAGGAGTTTAACAAGCGAATCCACACTTTATCCGGAGGACAGAAAACCAGGGTATTCCTCGGAAAGTTACTTCTCTCCCGCCCGGATATTATTCTTCTCGATGAGCCGACCAACCATTTGGACATGGATTCAATTCACTGGTTAGAGAATTTTTTATCAAACTATAAAGGCAGTGTTCTTGTCGTATCCCATGACCGATATTTCCTTGATAAGATTGTAACAAAGGTCATTGATTTAGAGCACGGACAAGCAGTCACTTACCGGGGTAATTACACAGATTACACAGCAAAAAAAGAAGCTCTCACCGAAGCCCGCATTCGGGAATATGAAAATCAGCAGCGGGAAATCAAGCATCAGGAAGATGTCATTACAAAGCTTCGCTCTTTTAACCGGGAAAAATCCATCAAACGGGCAGAAAGCCGGGAAAAGCTGTTAAATAAAATCGAAATCGTAGAAAAGCCAATCACCTGGCAGCCAAAGATGAAAATCCGCTTTGAACCATCCACAATCAGTGGAAATGATGTACTTACCATCGACAACCTTTCCAAAGCATTTGGCAGCCAGCTTTTGTTTCATGAACTTCATCTTAAAATAAAACGTGGAGAAAAGGTTGCCTTAATTGGCAAAAACGGAACGGGCAAAACAACTATTTTAAAAATTATTAACAAATATTTAGCTGCCGATACAGGAAAAATTCAGCTGGGAGCTAAGGTCAGAATAGGATATTACGATCAGGAACAACAGGTACTTCATGAAAATAAGACGATTTTTGATGAGATATCTGACTCCTACCCGAATCTGACCCACACCCGGATTCGCAGTTTGTTAGCTGCCTTTTTATTCACCGGAGACGATGTATTTAAACCGATTCACTCTTTAAGCGGTGGAGAAAAGGGAAGGGTATCTTTGGCAAAGCTTATGCTCTCTAACGCTAATTTTTTAATTCTGGACGAGCCGACGAACCATTTAGACCTTTATTCAAAAGAGATATTGGAGGATGCCATCCGCCACTACGAGGGAACTGTATTTTACGTCTCCCATGACCGTTATTTTATCAATAAGACTGCCACACGGATTTTGGATCTTACAGAAAATGGTCTGGTCAATTACAAAGGAAATTATGACTATTATCTGGAGAAAAAGGAGGAAGGACTGATTGTTCCTGACAGCGGCTCCATTACCTCAGAGACATCGGATCATCCAAACGGCACTTCCGATTCAAAAGAAGATTGGAAAAAGAAAAAAGAAGCCCAGGCAAAAGCCCGGAAAAGAGCCAACGATTTAAAAAAATGTGAATCACAAATTACGGCTTTAGAGGAAGAATTAGAACAATTAGATGCTACCATGGCACTCCCTGAAAATGCCGCCAATCCGGCAAAACTTTTGGAGATTACAAACCGTCAGGCACAGATTACAGATGAATTGGAAACACTTTATGAACAATGGGAAGAACTTGCCGGAGAAGAATAAATAATGTTACCATTTTGGCTGTTTTTCTGATACAATAGAAAAAAAGCAATTATTCTAATTGGAGGTGGCCAGGATGGAATTCGGAGAACGGACCAAATACGCACTCGCAGACTCTTTAAAGATACTAATGGAAACGACACCTTTGGATAAGATTACAGTAAAGGAAATTGTGACCCACTGCGGTACGACCAGACAGACCTTTTACCGCAATTTCAAAGATAAATACGACCTTGTAATCTGGTATTTTGATAAGATTGTTCAGGCGACGATTCACCAGATGGGCATCAGCCTGACTTTAAAAGATGGCCTGATTAAAAAATTTACACTCATGAAACAGGATCAGGTATTTTTTAAATCAGCCTTTTCCTCCTCCGATTATAATAATTTATTGGATTATGATTACCGCTGTATTTATGAATTTTATTTATCGACAGCCTCTAAAAAAGCGGAGCTTTCACCGGATATTATTTTTCTCCTTCGTTTTTACTGTCATGGCTCTATGTACCAGACAGTAGAATGGGCGAAAGGTGGTATGAAGGAATCTCCAGAGGAATTGGCCTCCCTTTTGATTTTAGCTATGCCTATCCCTTTAGAGAAATATCTACAGGAGTTGAACTAAATCACCGCTTCAATGTGGTGACGTTACATTTTTAATAAAATGTCTCGTAAAATGACACTTTTAACCAAGTGTGATTTTATGAGACATTTGTTTTTATGTGCAACTTGAATAAATTTTATCAAATAATTATAATATTCTTATAACTATTGTTAAGGTTTTAAAAATGGAGGTATTTATTATGAGTGAAATTCCAACAACCGCAAAAGTTGCCGTCCTGACAGGGGAAAGAAAAATCGAAGTAAAAGAAGTTCCCATTCCGGAAATCAGCGATGATGAAGTTCTTGTCCATGTAGAGGGCTGCGGTATCTGCGGTACAGACGTACATGAGTATAAGGGGGATCCTTTTGGATATATTCCTGTACAGTTAGGACACGAAGGAACCGGAACAATCGTCAAGATCGGCAAAAATGTTGTAACTGATTATTACGGAAAACCATTGGCAGTGGGCGATAAGATTGTAACTGGCCTCCGTCCATGTGGAGAGTGCGAAACATGCCGGATGGATCCGGAGCATATTCATCTGTGTGACAATGGCGAAATCTTCGGCTTAATGCCAGGCGAAGACCATTATCTGAATGGCTGGTTCGGCGAATATATGAAAGTAAACGCTGGCGGCGTTATTTTCAATGTAAGTGATATGGATTTAGATTTAAGACTTTTGATTGAACCTGCTGCTGTTATCGTACATGCTGTAGAAAAAGCAAAAGAAATCTACAACTTCAAACATAATTCTGTTGTTTTAGTACAGGGCTGTGGTCCAATCGGACTGCTTCTTCTTACTTTGGTCCGTACAATGGGCGTAAGAAATATTATCGCTGTAGATGCAAATGCAAAACGTTTGGCTCTCGCAAAAGAATTAGGTGCATCTGCAACTGTAAACATTTCTGATGTAGAAGACCCTATCGCTGCTGTTAAAGAGTTGACTGGCGGAAAAGGTGCTGAGATGGCATTCCAGTGTACCGGTTCTCCAAAGGCTGCTTCCATGATTTTTAATTATGTAAAACGTGGCGGATGTCTCTGTGAATTAGGTTTCTTTGTAAATAACGGCGACACGACCTACAACCCACATCTTGATTTCTGTAATAAAGAAATTAAGATTACCGGTTCCTGGACATACCAGGCATGTGACTGGATTCATGCATGTGAGTTCTTAAAAGAAGCACAGCTTCGTGCTCTTCCTGTTGAAAAATTAATCTCCCACCGCTACGGCATCGACCAGATGAACGAAGCGATGGAAATGAATATCAGCATGGAAGGATACAAGATTGTATTCCAGAATGAGAAATAAAAGGACAATCGAAAACACCGCAGGAAATCTCTTTTGAGTTCCTGCGGTGTTTTCATATATATATCTGCTATTCTATATACATATTATTCTATTTTTATTCCCAGTTGACACTTTTATTCTCAACCCGTTTATCCCGAAGTAAAAGTTCTTCTACTGCTTCCTTCGCACTTTTTCCTTCAAAGAGTACCTGGTTAATCTGCTCGACAATCGGCATACTGACATTATGCTCCTTAGATAGGGTCAGGGCCGCCTTGGCAGAATACACGCCTTCTACAACCATCTTTACCTTATCCATCGCCTCTTCCATCGAATAGCCTTGTCCAATCAGTTCACCAGCATTGTGATTTCTGGAATGCTTACTGGTACAGGTTACGATTAAATCACCAATTCCGGAAAGTCCGGCAAAGGTCTCCATCTTTCCTCCCATTGTCATTCCAAGGCGGGTAAGTTCTGCAATTCCACGGGTAATCAGGGCTGCTTTGGAATTATCTCCATAGCCTAGTCCGTCTGCAATTCCTGCTGCCAATGCAATGACATTCTTTAATGCACCGCCTAGTTCGATTCCTGTCATGTCAGGGCTTGTATATACCCGGAAATAGTCGTTCATAAACAAATCCTGCAGATAATCTGCTGTCGCTTTCTTCTTCGCACCAATCACGCAGGTCGTAGGCATCTTGCGCCCTACTTCTTCTGCATGAGTCGGACCGGACAAAACACAGATTTCTCCATCCGGAATCTCCTCTTCTAATATTTGTGAAAGTGTCATTAAAGTCTTCTCTTCGATTCCTTTTGCCACATCCACAATAATCTGCCCCTTTTGATAAAAAGGTGCCACGCTTTTTGCGGTAGAACGAACATAAACAGAAGGCACTGCAAATACAAGCACTTCTTTTCCCTCTACTGCCTCTGAAAGATTACTGGTTACACAAATATTGTCGGGTATTTTCACCCCCGGCAGCTTCTCCTTCTGCTCCCTGCATTCATGAAGCATCTTCACTTCGCGCTCATCAATAGACCACAAAGTTACCTCGTGGCCATTTCCAGAAAGTAAGGCGGCAAGAGCACTGCCCCAGCTTCCCGCACCAAGCACGCAAATCGTATGATTCATAATTAACCTCCAAATCTCCACATTATTACTCATACATTGTAGTGGTTTTCCATATTGAATTTTGTGTTACGATCATGACATCAATGCTGAAATCATCTAAAATACATTTTGATACAACATTTTGTCACAACACTTTCCCAGTATACTCTTTCTTTCACTAAAAATCATTAAAAAAAACTTAAGAATTTATGGTTTCTTATACATTTCAATATGACAACTGTGTTTTTTTGTTTTTTCATCATAATTAATTCCAACCAATAAGATATTGTCAGCAAAAGACTCTAAGACCTGTGGATAGTTGTGTGCCTTAATTTGGGCAATCGCACTTGCAACCTCCCTATTCCACTTTAACTCAATTATCATAGCAGGTTTCGAAGACTCTTTTTTGGGAATGAAAACCACATCAGCATATCCTATTCCAGACGGAAGTTCCTGGATTTCTAAATATTCATCTATACAGCTTATATACGCAAATCTAATCACACTTCGTAAAGCCTGTTCATTATTATAAAATATAGGTGCTGTTCCTGCACTATGAGATTCTTCAATTGCCTGAGCCACAGCTTCACAATT
>JAUNBT010000124.1 GCA_030526985.1 Lachnospiraceae bacterium
AATAAAGGGCTTACGGACTTTTTTGTTTTCACAACTGTCAAAGACAGGATTATACTTGATTTCCTGTAAAAAGGCAAGAAGTTTGAACAGAAGAAACCAGTTTTTTACCTAAAATTAATCTGAAAAATTTTCCTAAATTCAAAAGATTTTGTTAAGTTTCCACTTAAGACTTGATTTTAATAGAAACATGGCATAGAATAAGAATTGTTGAGTTTTAAGTTACACGTTTTTGATTTCCTGTTACAGGAAGAAAGAAGGAATGAATGAGAAAGAAATCACATATATCTCTTGCGGGTCAGATGATGAACACTTTAGATGTAGATGGAATTTTAAAACACAGGATGACATTTTATCTGGGCAATATTTTACCTGACTGCAGGCCATCTTTTCTTACAACACCTCATACCTTTGAGGATACGTTCGAGAAGGTAGGAAAGAAGATGGAAGAATTAGTAGACAGTTTTGATACTGCCAGGGGCATGACGATGGGAAGAACGCTCTGCATGGGAGAACTTACCCATTATATAGCCGATTATTTTACTTTTCCTCATAATAATCACTACGATGGTTCTTTAAAGGATCATTGTTGCTATGAGGGGGATTTAAAAAGAAGGTTAAAGGAATACATTGATTCCGGAAGAGCAATGGCATTGAAGAAGACGATTGAGATTCACCATACAGTGGAGGAGCTTCTTTCTTATGTAAAAGAGAGTCACCGCAGATATATGGCTGCCAAGCGTTGTATCAAGGATGACATGGATTACATCATAACAGTCTGTACGTCTGTTTTTGTATCCTTGTTGAGTATGTGCTGTCGTTTAAGCGAGGAACTCATTAACCGGCCGGCTTACGTCTTTGTTTCCTGATTTTGATTTCGCAATAATAAAAGAGAATAATCAGCCGCAGAAAGAGTCAATTTTTTCTGCGGTTTTCTTTTTATCGGCTTTTTGCATTCCGGCAGATTCCCTTGGATTCTAGAAGATTAGCGTTGCCAGAATAGAAAAGAAAAGCTATAATAAGGCAGGAGGTAACGGTTATATGGAGACAGAAAAATTGTTTTACCGGGACAGCTTTATGAAAGAATTTGAAGCAAAAATCATAGACTGTGAGCCGGATGGGGAAGGATACCGGATTTTACTTGATCAGACTGGATTTTTTCCAGAAGGCGGCGGTCAGACGGCTGATACCGGATTTTTTATTACGAAAGAATCCTTCCATACTCCCACTCCTTATAAAGTCTGTGTATCAGATGTACAGGAGGAAGCTGGGCTGATTTATCACAGCACAGACAAGCCTCTAGAGACAGGGACTATGGTTAAGGGAGTTCTTAATTTTGAGGAACGTTTTTTAAAAATGCAGCACCACAGCGGAGAGCATATCGTATCTGGTCTTGTACATAAGCAGTTTGGTTATAATAATGTGGGATTTCATTTGGGGAGTCAGGTGGTCACTTTAGATTTCGACGGGATTTTGACAAAGGAGCAGTTAAGAAAGATAGAATGGGAAGCGAATCAGGCGGTTGCCAAAAATATTCCGATTCAGGTGTCCTATCCTTCTAAGGAGGAGCTTGCTTCTTTAAAATACCGGAGTAAGATTGCAATTGAGGGCCAGGTGAGAATTATTACAATTCCTGGATATGATGTGTGTGCCTGCTGTGCGCCCCATGTGAAACAGACTGGTCAGATTGGGCAGATTAAACTTGTAAATATGCAAAATTACAAAGGCGGTGTCCGTCTCTTTATGCTCTGCGGATTTGCAGCATTAAAAGATTATTGCGAGAAAGAAGAACAGATTCGTCAGATTGCCCAGTCCCTTTCTGCAAACGAAAGCCAGACAGCAGAGGCAGTGGAAAAATTAAGACAGGAGCTTTTTGATAAAAAAGGCGAGATTGCAAAGCTTCAGGATGAACTTCTTGATTATAAAGTGCAGAATATAAAATCGGGTGCCGAAAAAGCAGTGATGTTCGAGACGTCATTAGAAGGAAATCAGCTAAGAGAAATGGCGAATAAATTGCTGGAAAAAAAGATTGGGATTGCAGCCGTTTTTTCTGGAAATGAGGAAACAGGATATCGCTATGTAATCGGAAGCCGTAGTCAGGATATGAGACAGTTAGCAAAGAAATTTAACCAACTTTGCGATGGAAGAGGCGGCGGAAAACCAGAGATGGTTCAGGGCCAGACTGCCAGTTCAAAAGAAAAAATTGAGAATTTTTTTCAAACAGAGATATAAAAAACAGGAGGAAATTACAAATGGAAAAAAGAATTAGTGGAACAACAGCATTATATGCCTTAATCGGTTCCCCGGTGGGACATTCCGGATCACCGGCGATGTACAATTACAGCTTTGAAAAATTAGGAATTGATGCGGCTTATCTGGCATTTGATATTACAGTTGAGCAGGTGGCAGATTTTATTGCAGCTGCAAAAACCCTTCATGTGAAAGGCTTCAACGTAACCATGCCTTGTAAAACAGAGGTGGCAAAGCAGGTGGATGAGTTGTCCCCGGCAGCCAAGATTGTCGGTGCAGTCAATACGGTCGTAATCGAGGACGGAAAATTGACTGGACATATTACAGACGGAGTTGGATTTATCCGTAATCTTGCTGAGCATGGTGTTGCCGTAAAAGGAAAGAAACTTACAATACTTGGAGGTGGCGGTGCAGGAACAGCAATCCAGGTACAGGCAGCTCTCGATGGTGCAAGAGAGATTTCTATTTTTAATATGAAGGACGGCTTTTTTGCAAATGTTGAGGAAACCGCTGCAAAAATTCGTGCAGCAGTGCCAGACTGTAAGGTGAATGTCTGTGATTTGGCAGACGAGAAAAAATTATATCAGGAAGTCGGAGAAAGTGATATTTTAATCAATGCAACTAAAATCGGAATGAAACCGATGGAAGATCAGTCTTTGATTAAAGATGTTTCCGTTTTCCGTCCAGAGCTTGTTGTGGCAGATGTTGTCTATAATCCAAAGGAGACTAAGCTGGTATTAGATGCAAAGGCAGCAGGCGTGAAAATTGCAATCGGTGGAAGTGGTATGTTACTGTGGCAGGGCGTAGAAGCTTTCCGTCTCTACACAGGAAGGGAAATGCCAGTAAAAGAGGTACAGAAGTTATTTTTTAGTTAAAGTGTAATAAATAAATTCTGGAAACAAGTTGTGATTGATAGAAAAATGTCATTCGGGTGGAAGTTTTTGTGCATCTTTTGTGAAAAAAATAAAATTTTTGCTACTTTTACTTGTTATTATGGGAAAAAATTGATAAACTATAGGTATCACTTAGCAAGACTTAGGAGGGTACCATGATAGAAAAAAGAAGCTTTGGCAAAACAAAAGATGGACAGGAAGCTTTTTTATATATTCTTCGAAATCGAAAAGGCATGGAAGCCCACATTCTGGACTATGGGGCAGCATTGGTAAGACTATATGTACCGGATAAAAAGGGGCAGATCGATGATATTGTTCTGGGATTTGATGACATAACAGGGTATGAGGTGAATGAATCCAGCCAGGGGGTCGTGGTGGGAAGAGTTGCGAACCGGATTGGAGGAGGCACCTTTACCCTAAATGGACGAACGTATATGCTTGATCAGAATCAGGGGGAGAATACACTTCACAGTGGGTTTGACCGATATGGATTTCATTTTTACAAGGCTTACCCGGAAGAAGAAAGCAGTGTTACATTAAAAAGAATTAGCCCACATATGGAACAGGGCTTTCCCGGCAATTTGAATTTAGCGGTTACTTATCAGCTGACAGAGGAAAATGAGCTTATTTTATCTTATGAAGCAAGATCAGACCGGGATACGCCGCTTAATTTGACGAATCACAGTTATTTTAACCTGGGAGGTTATCAGACCCAGGATTTATCTACTCATCAGATTCTGATAAGGAGCAGTGTTATTACAGCCACAGACGAGAATAGTCTGTGTAATGGCAGTTTGCTGTCTATTGCAAATTCTCCCATGGATCTTCGGAGAATGACACCCATCATGGAACGAATAGATATGGATTATAAACCGCTTAAAATTGGAGCAGGTTTTGATCACAATTATATATTAGAACATAAAGAGGGAGAACCGGATGCAATTGCGGAGGAAACAGTAAGCGGCAGACGAATGGAAGTATACACAGATCTTCCTGGGATGCAGTTTTATACAGCGAATTGGTTGAGTGAATCAGAGATTGGAAAGGGAGGAATTCCCCACAAACCAAGAACGGCAGTTTGTTTCGAAACCCAGTTTTTCCCGAATAGTTGCAATATTCCTTCCTTTCCGGATACAATTTTGAAAGAGGGAGAGAAGTTCAAATCAACGACGAAATATTGTTTCCGTATTATAAAATAAAAGAATAGAACCTGACAGAATGGCAAAGCATATACTTTTTATAAAGGATATAAGAAAAAGGTGTAAGAATGCCCTCGATTATATTAGATGCCGGACATGGCGGTTATGATAACGGAGCCAGTTATAATGGAAGAAGGGAAAAAGACGATAATCTGGCATTGGCCCTTGCAGTAGGAAGGGAACTTTCTGAGCAGGGTTACCCTGTCATTTATACGAGAACGGAAGATGTCTATGATTCACCGGGACAAAAGGCACGGATTGCCAATGCAAGCGGCGGTGATTATTTTGTCTCTTTTCACAGAAATTCCAGCCCGTCTCCGAATACTTATTCCGGAGTGGAAACACTGGTTTTCGATGATAATGGAGTGAAGGCAGAACTTGCCAGAAATATTAACAGCAAATTAGCTGAGGTTGGTTTTCAGGATTTAGGTGTAAAGGAGCGGACGGACCTTACCGTTTTAAAGAGAACCCAGATGCCATCTGTACTGGTGGAAACCGGTTTTTTAAATACAGATCAGGATAACAGCTTGTTTGATCAGCGTTTTGATCAAATTGCAAGGGCGATTGCAGAGGGAATTATAGAAACAGTCGGTGGAGCCAAGCAGTCATTAGATCAGGTCTACCGGATTCAGATTGGACTTTACAATACCTTCGAACAGGCACAGTATGCTCTGATTCAAGCGGTGGAACAGGGTTATGATGGTGATGTGGTGCCCTGGCGCAATTATTATGCGGTTCAGCTTGGAGAATTTGATACGATTGACGAGGCAAGAGTGTTGGAACAAAAGCTTCGCCGGGATGGATATGATACACTGATTGTTCTAAACTGATATTGTTTTTGAACTGACATTGCTTCTGAACAGTAACTGACATTTCTGACAAAAAATAATATATTATTTAAAAAGGGTTGACTTCTTTTGCATATCGTTTTATACTATAAACAGCTTCTAAATAAATATCAGCTGCTTAGCAGCGACTGGGAAGACCGGTGTGAAACCGGCGCAGGCTTACCCCTACTGTGAGACCGACGAAGATAGCATATGCCACTGATTCTTTTGAATTGGGAAGGCGCTGTCAGAGAATGAAGTCAAGCCAGGATATCAGTCAGATAGGATAGATAGAAGTAATAGAACAGATTCTTGGGTGGAGAATCGGTTGTAAGTTTTATTATGACTGAAGATCTCCCAGACGCGGGGAGATTTTTTTATACCCAAGGAAAACGCTTTCCAAACCTCTCTAAAAACCGGATGACTGGCATCATCCGGTTTTTGTTGTTTCTTTATGAATTATTAAAACAAATGCGAATAATAAAAAATAATAAAAAAAATTAAAAAAAGGGGTTGACGAATGACAACATTTCATGTATACTCTTATTTGTTCGGTTGAGGAATTGAACAAAGAACTGAATAAGCGGGAGTGCTGGAATTGGCAGACAGGCATGACTAAGGATCATGTGAATGAATTTTCGTGTGGGTTCAAGTCCCATCTCCCGCATTAAAGCAAGAGGCGGAATTACCTTTTATATTATAAAGGATTTCCGGCTTTTTTTGTTTTCAAAATAAAAAACAAAATGAGACAGGAAGGAAAAATTCTGTACAAGATGAATAAAAATTGTTTACATAAGAAGATAGGACGTTAAATATTTACCAATAGAAATGGACGACTTAAGAAAATAAATGTGAAAATTTATAAATTTGTACTTGCCAAGTTGAGAAAAAAGTGTTAATATAAATGCAAGAAGTAAATAAAGTGCTAGAGAACGAGAGTCAAAGCAGTTAATCGGTTAGGTAATAACCGGTTTTAATGCATTGGCTTTTTTTGTTTGTGACAGCCTTGCGGACCGGAATAATCGATACAGCAGACTTTGGGAGCTTTAAGAAACTTTAGAATTCTTTATTATAGGAGGGACCTAACATGTATGATGTAACAATTATTGGCGCCGGTATCAGCGGATGTTCCCTTGCTTATGAACTGAGCAAGTACAATGTGAATGCGCTGTTGCTGGAAAAAGAGAACGATGTTTCCGTTGGAACAACAAAGGCGAACAGTGCAATTGTTCATGCCGGATATGATCCAGAACCAGGAAGCAAGATGGCAAAGTATAATGTAGCAGGCAATGCCTATACTGCAGAGCTTTGTGAGAAACTCGATGTACCTTTCAAGAAGATTGGATCTTTAGTCGTTGCTTTTTCCGATGATGAGATGAAGACAATTCAGGATCTTTATGAGAGAGGTAATGTGAATGGCTGTCCAGGACTTGAGGTGTGGGATCAGGCTAAGTTAAAAGCAGAGGAACCAAACTTAAGTGAGGAAGCAAAAGGCGCTTTATATGCACCGACAGCAGGCGTAGTCAGCCCATGGGAATTAGCAATCGCCCTTGCAGAGGTAGCAGTGAAGAACGGCGTAGAGGTAAAACTTAACACAGAAGTGACTAATATTGATAAAACAGCAGATGGATATAAGATTGAGACCAATCAGGGTGACATTGAGACAAAATATGTTGTGAACTGTGCTGGTGTATTCGCAGATAAAGTGAATGAATATGTGAATGAAAGCAAGTTTACAATCGTGCCGAACAAAGGAGAGTATTATCTTCTTGACAAGAGCCAGGGTGACTTGGTAAATCATGTTATTTTCCAATGTCCGAATGAGAAAGGTAAGGGAGTTTTAGTATCTCCTACTGTACATGGTAATCTGATTGTTGGACCAAACTCCATTCCAACAGACGATGATGACTTAGCAACTACACTAGATGGATTGGAATTTGTAAGAACCGCAGCTTTAAAATCAGTTCCTACAATCAACTATCGTGAATCTATTCGTAATTTTGCAGGACTTCGTGCAAGAACAGCCGTACACGATTTCTTCATTTACGAAGATGAAGTGAATAAAGGCTTCTTTAACATGGCTGGTATGGCATCTCCAGGATTGACATCCGCATGTGCGATTTCCGTTGATATGGTACAGATGATTGGAAATGCAGGTCTTGCACTTTCTAAGAAAGATGATTTTGATGAGGAACGTAAAGTAGTTCGTTTCAAACATATGAGCAACGAAGAGAGAGCAGAGCTTGTAAAGAAGAATCCTTTATATGGAAAGATTATCTGTCGTTGTGAGACAGTAACAGAAGGAGAAATCGTAGATGCACTTCATCGTCCAATCGTTCCTACCTCTGTAGATGGAATTAAGAGACGCTGCAATGCAGGTATGGGAAGATGTCAGGGCGGATTCTGTGGTCCAAGAGTACAGGAAATTATTGCGAGAGAGCTTGGAATAGCACAGGAAGAAGTTATGAAGGATCGTGCCGGTATGAAGATTATCCTTGGTGAGACCAAAGAAGTAGGAGGTGCAAACTAATGTTATATGATGTAATCGTAGTTGGCGGAGGCCCTGCAGGTCTGGCTGCTGCTTTAGAAGCAAGCAAGAACGGAGCAGAGAAAGTATTAGTTGTTGAACGTGATAAAGAATTAGGTGGTATTTTAAATCAGTGTATCCATAACGGATTTGGACTGCATCATTTTAAAGAAGAGCTTACCGGTCCGGAATATGCAAACCGTTTCATCGAGATGGTAAAGGATACAAATATCGAGGTTATGCTTGATACAATGGTTTTAGATGTTGCAGACAACAAAGTAGTTCACGCAATGAACAAAAAAGATGGATATATGCAGTTAGAAGGCAAATCTATTGTCCTTACCATGGGATGCCGTGAGAGAACCAGAGGTGCAATCGCAATTCCTGGTGATCGTCCAGCCGGTGTCTTTACAGCAGGTGCAGCACAGAGATATGTAAATATGGAAGGTTATATGGTTGGTAAGAAAGTCCTGATTTTAGGATCTGGTGATATTGGACTGATTATGGCCCGCCGTATGACACTAGAGGGCGCGAAAGTTGTTGGATGTGTTGAACTTATGCCTTATTCAAATGGACTGAACCGTAATATTGTACAGTGTCTGAACGATTATGATATTCCGCTGTTCTTAGCTCATACGATCACCGAGATCAAAGGAGACAAGAGAGTAGAACGTGTTACTGTACAGAAGGTTGACGAGAAGAACAAACCGATTCCGGGAACAGAGATTTATTTTGATGTAGATACCGTTTTATTATCTGTTGGACTGATTCCTGAGAACGAGCTTTCCCGTGCAGCAGGAATTGAGATGGACAGAAGAACAAGCGGTCCTGTTGTATATGAGAACATGGAGACTTCCATTCCTGGTATTTTTGCAAGCGGTAATGTTGTCCATGTACATGATTTAGTAGACTTTGTAACTGCAGAGAGTATGAATGCAGGTGCAAGTGCTGCAAAATATGTAAAAGAAGGCGAGACAGACAGAACAAATTGTATCGAGGTTATCAATGGAGCACATGCAAATGCAGCTGTTCCACAGAAGATTCGTCCTGCAAATGTTGACAAACGCCAGGAGATTTTCTTCCGTGTAGATAATGTATATAAGAACATGGTAATTAAAGTGACCTCCGGCGATCAGGTTCTCTGCAAATATAAGAGAGAGCATATGGCACCAGGCGAGATGGAGAAGATTCCTGTGCCAAAAGCATTTTTTGATAAAGTAGTAGATAATAAGATTACTATTTCTGTAGAAAAGGAGGCTGAATAATCATGACTGAATTAATTTGTATCGTGTGTCCTCAGGGCTGTCATTTGAAAGTTGATGAGGAGAATGGTTATAAAGTAACAGGAAACGGCTGCCCTAGAGGTGCAGAGTATGGACGTAAGGAACTTACCAATCCGACTCGTGTAATCACTTCAACAGTTAAGATTGATGTTGTTTCATACAGA
>JAUNBT010000518.1 GCA_030526985.1 Lachnospiraceae bacterium
GTCGTATGTATGCTCACAATTAAAGGCAGCGCAGTTGGAACAACCAATTCCACTATCACCGCCCTTGCATATGCCACTATCTGATTTGTCCCAACTATTCATTGGGTTTCTCATTCCACGAATAGCATGTTCCCATCCGAGGATCTCGAAATTTTCAATTTTTAGCATTGTTTTCTCCCTTCCGAAATATAAACTTCGTAGAAATCTTTCGCCTGCCGCTCCGTTATTTCTTGAAGATTTATGGCGCCGTATTTATCCATAAGAGCAAGTAATAAATTTCCATAATGATCTGACATGTCTGATAACTTTTTGATGTACTCACACTTTTTCGACATGAGTATAAAATTCCTTACTAAAATTTTTAGCATGCCATACATCAGTGGTATGTTTACAATCGTCCGAGCAATCTTTACATTTCTCTCTATCGCATAAATATAACACTTTTTTCGACAGCTTATCTTCAAAATAGAAATTTCTATCGTCTATGTACCAGTTCGCAAATATCTTTCTGGTATCGCTACCAAATTCCTCAACGATTTCGGGCAAGTTGCAATTTATAGCATTAAATATGAGACCGTGCTCCTCACACCAGGCTACAGCTTTATCAAGCATCTTCCCAACACGACACGTCCAAAGAATAAGTTTTGCGTCTTCCTCCTTTTGGAGTCTGATGAGATAATTGATAAGCTCGATGTGTGGAAAACCAATGTCAGGCCAGGCGTTTTTACAAAGAGTGCCGTCAAAGTCAACGGCTATGATTTGGTTTTTCATGTTTCTTTTCTCCTTTCGGCGATTGTTTTACTGTTAAAGTTTTGATTTTATCAGAGCAAGAATCTCTTCTACGATGGCTCTGGTATTGTTGTGTAATTTCAAATAATCCTTATGCTCTTCGTACCATTTGAATATCTCGGTGAGATCGCCTTTTGACCAACTGAACGCCCACCAATCGCAAATCATTTCGACAATGTATTGATAAGGCATTTCAAGAATAATCTCTCCTTCGCCTGGTTCATCATTTATAAGAACCCAATATTGCCAATGATGAGGATTACGATGAATGTGCAGAAGCCAAGCATAATTAAAAGCATCTACAACCTCTTGTGATTTTTCCTCACCATAAAAATAGGAATCATAAGGGGCGTATTCATTAAAATCGTTTTTACTACAATCATGAAAGTCTATGTTTCTGGTTGCAAGAACGTCTGTACACTCTGGCAAATTTGCAGCAATCCATTGATAGGCTTTCTTAACATTATATCGATGAGCTTCGAGATAGTTATCGTATTGCTGCGACATCACTTGTCCTCCTTATAATTAACCGGTTTTTGTGAGTTGACATTATAAGGATAATCCAGGCAATCATTACACGGATCATTGATCTCAACTGTATTCCTGTCTTTACACATTTTACAATATTTCTCGAAATCTACTTCTTTCTTGTTATTATCCACAGCCGAACACCACCTTTCACAAAATCCACATAATGAATTTAACGGTCAGGGCAATAGCGATAGCCGTTAAGCAACAGCAAGCAATAATAGCCAAAATCTGACCAATTTTGGTTCCAATGTTTTTGTTGTCCATATTCAACCTCCATACTGAAGTCCTA
>JAUNBT010000519.1:0-263 GCA_030526985.1 Lachnospiraceae bacterium
TAGACAAAGCAGAGATTAACAAACATCTGGGATATGCAAAAACAATAAAATTAACAGGTAGATTTCCCTCCAGGCCAAAGAAGATGGGAACAGTAAAATTTGATGAATTTTACGACAAGGCACTTAATGACTGGAATGTAAATAATGATCCACAAGAGAAACAATACCAAGAAATAGTTGATATGCTTTTAGATAAATCTGAAGAAGAATGGACAGATATAGATATAGGAAAGATACTATATTTCCTTAAGGAGATGGTAGAA
>JAUNBT010000519.1:273-552 GCA_030526985.1 Lachnospiraceae bacterium
CTTGTAAAAATAATGTATGAAAACACTACGCAGAAGTTGAAGAACATGACAGTAAAACAGTTTGTGAGGTTTGAATCATCCAGTTATATTACTGGGGATATCGCAAGAATAAAGGAGAAAAATTTAGGCCGAGAGGAATGTCAATTTATAGCAAATGCTATAGCGGTATTTGGGGGATACAACGATTACAGTGAAGTTGAAGATTAAGGAGGAAATATTGTGAATAAAGAAATGCAAATGGAACAGAGAGTCGAGGATGTACCTCAAAATAAGAAAAGT
>JAUNBT010000519.1:562-1608 GCA_030526985.1 Lachnospiraceae bacterium
AGTATTGTAATCTGGATTACAACTCATAAAAAGCAACTTGTTTTTTGGGGGTTGAGTGTTCCGACGGTAATTGCAATAGTACTGGGGATTAAGAATAAGGATGCTTTGAAAGCATGGCGTTCCATTTTGCAAGATGAAATGAAGAAAGCAGATATTTATAGTACCAAGTGGTTTGATAGGGCAACAGATGCTGAATTAGATATGGAACGAAAAAAAGTACAATTAGATTATTGCTCATCAGAAAATGATTTTAAAACTGCATGCAGATTGCAAAAATTGCTATGGAGATTTGATAAAGAAATAAGAGAGAGAGCAGGGGGGGATGAAGTGCCTTATGCACCAAGCATTCCTCGTGAGAATGGTCGCTATTTACCTAATGATGATTAGTATGAAAATATAAGGAGGCATGGGTTATGTATCAACGGACAGCGGTTGGACTGGTAGTTGTAACTGATATTAGATTATCCATTTTCTTCTTCGCACATATACATAGTAGTATCAAAAGTAATATTTTGTAGAAAAGTATTAAAAATGATTGAATTATGTTTATTCTAATGTTATTCTTATAGTATTAATACTAACGACCGCTTGTTTTTGACCTATGTAGAATGAAGAAACATTTGAGTATAAAAAGGACACTTGATTGTTCAAATGTCCTAATGTATAATCTAGTTAGAAAGGCATCGGATGTAATCTCCGACTTGCCCTCAGAAAATTTAAATTGAATTCAAAGAATAGCATCCAAACTTGTCGAGGGTAGGGATGCTGTTTTTATAATTGGCATTACTACAAATTTATTGTAATATATAAATAGGAATAATGGAAAGGATATACATAAGAGGAATAGAACTTTTATAGAAGTACCTACGTTTATGAGAAAATGGAAAGACTTAGGTTTGACCGATGAAAATTTGAGAGAATTGGAAAACACATTGCTTGAAGATGCGAAAAGTGGTGATGTTATACCTGGTACTGGTGGAATAAGAAAAATCAGAATACCAATGGAAAATAAGAATAAAGGAAAACGTAGTGGATCAAGAGTAATT
>JAUNBT010000520.1 GCA_030526985.1 Lachnospiraceae bacterium
AAACACGGAGATTTCTGCAAAGTCTCCATTGATTGGCTGATCTCCAAACTGACCATATCCGATATAATTATGCTGTGTCTCGTTTAATTTCTCTAAGGATATTCCTGTCGATTTGCTCTCAATAAGATCTCCGTCCAGATAAAGCGACATTTTGTCCTCTTCCATGGTTACAGTCGTCAACACCCAGCGTTCCTTTTCAAAATCGCTCCCCATCGACACACACTGTTCCTGCATCCATCCATTCTCCGTAATCGCAGTCGTATATCCTATGGCATTCTCATTCTGTCCATGCGTCAACAGATAGAAATAACTTCGCTGGTCATTTCCAAAATCCCATATTCTCTGGTAAGAAGTATCGGCATGCAATTTTACCCATGCAGATATCGTAAATGCCGAACATCCCTTCAGCAGATTCTCTGGAAGTTCCAGATAACTTCCTTTATCACCTCCGGGTAAGTGCATCGCTTGTACTTTCCTGCCTTGTATCTCCTCGGTATGTATCTCAAACTGCTCATTTCCGGAATTTCTTACAATTCCATCATTGCCCCTTCCCGAGACATCGCGGATAACCTTCGATGCCTGATCTTCAAAATTATAATATAAAATCTGCCCCCGATCAGCGGCCCATACGCAGTCTGTTCCCCACACGGTACATGTACATATGGCCAAAAACAAAAACTGCCTCATCATCTTATGTATTTTTTCCATCGAATCTCCTGCCCTGTCTTTTATTTCATCTCAGTATCTGTTTGATATTCTCACAAATACCACATGCTGAATGGTTACCAATATAGTAAAGCGGATATTCGGAATCCGCTACGCTACTTCCTCATGAACATCCTGCAGCTACGCTGCTTTTCAGTAGGGGCTTTAAACCCCTACTGAAACAAGCATCCCCCTAACCCGCCACTTAGTGCTCTACGCACTTGAAGTGGGGGAATGCTTACGGATGTTCAATATCATTATACCGAATCACGCTTTAAAAATCATTCGGATATTTTAAGAAAAGTAGAATATTTTTCGAGGTTTTAGCTAAAAGGCAAAACAACAGCCGGAAAAGCTGTCTGTTCTCACAGTAGCTTCCCGGCTGTCATCCATAGCATTCTTAGTATTTCGCGGCCATAGGTACCTAAATCGCCTTATTTTGCTTTAATTAATTTTGTTGTTCCTGCTTTACCATATAGTTTTTTGCCACTTACGTTCTTATAAGCTTTGACTGCATAGTAGTATTTCGTACCCTTCTTCGCGGTCTTATCTACATAAGATACTTTGTTTGCTTTTACATTCGCAATTGTTTTCCATTTTCCTTTCGCCGTCTTGCGCATTACCGTATAACCAGATTCTCCTGCAATATTTTTCCAGGTTACCTTCACCTGTTTTGCTTTTACGGCTTTTGCAGAAGCTTTTACGGTTGCTGGCTTCGTTGTTACTTTTGAAGTTGTATAAGCACCAGATACTTTCTTGCCATCTACATTTCGATATGCACGCACTGCATAATAGTAGGTCTTTGCTCCTGTTCCGGACTTGTCTGTATAAGAGGTGCTATTTGCCTTTACTTCTTTTAATTTCCTAAAATCCGCGTTTGCAGAAGTTTTTCTGTAAATAA